>NZ_JVEL01000599.1:0-6954 GCF_001076875.1 Serratia sp. 506_PEND | reverse complement strand
CCCTGCCAATCCTGTTCGAATTTCTCGACCGCGGCCTGCACTGCCGGCGCGTTCAGGAACTGCTCCGCGACGTCCACCGGCAGCGTGATGGCCTGGCAGCCGGCCAACAGGCACTCCAGCGCCTGGCGCGGCGTCTTGAAACTGGCGGCCAGCACCTGCGCCGACGGCGCATGCAGGCTCAACAACTGCTGCAGCTCGTGCACCATTTCGATGCCGTCACCGCCCTGCGCGTCCACCCGATTGACGTAAGGGGCCACATATTCCGCCCCGGCCAAGGCCGCCAACAGCCCCTGCCCGGCGCCGTACACCGCCGTCCCCAGCGTCGGGATGGACATCGTTTTGAGTTTCTTGATCGCCGCCAGCCCTTCGGCGGTCGCCGGGATCTTGACCACCAGCCCCGGGACGCGCTGACTGAGCAGCGCCGCCTCCGCCACCATGCGCTCCGCATCGGCCGCCATCACCTGCGCGAACAGCTTGCCGGTGCCGCCGAGGGCGTCGCGCAGCGCGGGCAGCACTTCCCAGATCGGCTTGCCTTCCTTCGCCACGATGCTCGGGTTGGTGGTGACGCCGTGCAGCGGCAGAATGCGCGCCAGGCGTTTTACCGCGGTCACATCGGCGGTATCGAGATAAAGCTCCATCACGGACTCCTGTGTCATGTTCTGTGGGCGGATTCAAACTCTGATCATCATAGGGCAAAAACCGCGCTAACTTTTGATCAAAATCAATTCAACTTTCATTCGAAACACCTTTAATGGCGAAAGATTCAGCAACGCCAAACGGGTGACTCATGTTCTTCAATCTGCAGCGCTACTCGACCCATGACGGCCCCGGCATCCGCAGCGTGGTCTTTTTAAAAGGCTGCCCGCTGAGCTGCCGCTGGTGTCAGAACCCGGAAAGCCGCTCGCGCCATGCAGACCTGCTGTTTGACGAACGCCTGTGCCTGAGCGGCTGCACGCTGTGCGCCGAGCGCTGCCCGCAAGGNAGCGTGACGAAGAGGCGTTGACGCTGCGGCGTGAAGTCATCAGCGCAAACGACTACGCGGCGCTGGCCGCCGCCTGCCCGACCGGCGCGCTCAGCCTGTGCGGCAGCCCGGTCAACCCCGACGATATCATGGCCGAGGTGATGCGGGATAAGCCTTTCTACCTGCGCAGCGGCGGCGGTTTAACGCTGTCCGGCGGCGAACCCTTTATGCAGCCGGAGGTTGCAGCGGAACTGCTGCGACGCGGCCGCGAAGCCGGCATCCACACCGCCGTCGAATCCTGCCTGCACGTTCCGTGGCGTTACATCGCGCCTTCGCTGCCGTGGCTGGATCTGCTGTTGGCCGATATCAAACACACCGACGAAGCGCGCTTTAGAGCCTGGACCGGCGGCTCCGCCCGCCGGGTGATGAACAATTTCCGCCGGCTGGCGGCGCACGGCGTGCCAATGACCGTGCGCGTGCCGCTGATCCCCGATTTCAACGCCGATCGTCGCTCTGTCCGTGCGATCGTCGACTTCGCCGCCGACGAGATCGGCGTGTCGGAGATCCACTTTCTGCCGTACCACACGCTGGGCATCAACAAGTACCACCTGCTCGGCGAGCCCTACCGCGCCGCCCGCACGCCGCTGGACGCGCCCGATCTGCTGGCCTTCGCCGAAGACTATGCCAGCGCCAAAGGCCTGACCGCCATTTTGCGAGGATAACGCCATGACCACGTTGGATTTGACCACCCTCAGCGCCCGCATTCAGGCGCATAAGAACGCGCTGATTCACATCGTCAAACCGCCGGTGTGCACCGAACGCGCGCAGCACTATACCGAGGCCTATCAACAGCATCAGGATCGGCCGCTGCCGGTGCGCCGCGCGCTGGCGCTGGCTAACCATCTGGCGAAGCGCACCATCTGGATCGCCAACGACGAGCTGATCGTCGGCAACCAGGCCAGCGAGCTGCGCGCCGCGCCGATCTTTCCCGAATACACCGTCGGCTGGATAGAAAACGAAATAGACCAATTGGCCGACCGGCCGGGCGCCGGTTTTTCGGTCAGCGAAGAGAACAAGGCGATTTTGCATCGCCTGTGCCCCTGGTGGCGCGGCCAAACGGTGCAGGATCGCTGCTACGGCATGTTCACCGACGAACAAAAGGCGCTGCTGGCCACCGGCATCATCAAGGCCGAGGGCAACATGACCTCCGGCGACGCCCACCTGGCGGTTAACTTCCCGCTGCTGCTGGAGAACGGTCTCGACGGCCTGCGTGAAAAAGTGAACGCGCGCCGCGGCCGCCTGCGCCTGACCGAGTGGGAAGATCTGCACAAAGCGCAGTTTCTCAACGCCATCGACATCGCGCTGGCGGCGCTGAGCGAGCACATCCTGCGCTTCGCCCGCCTGGCGCGCGACATGGCGCAAAACGAACCGCGCGACTGGCGGCGCGCCGAACTGCTGGCCATCGCAGGCAACTGCGACCGGATCGCCCATCGCCCGCCGCACACCTTCTGGCAAGCCCTGCAGCTGTGCTATTTCATCCAACTGACGTTGCAGATCGAATCCAACGGCCATTCGGTTTCCTTCGGCCGCCTCGATCAATACCTCTATCCCTGGTATCGACGTGAGGTGGAGCTGGAGCAAAAGCTGGCGCGGGAAGACGCCATCGAGCTGTTGCACTGCTGCTGGCTGAAGCTGCTGGAGGTCAACAAGATCCGCTCCGGCTCGCATTCCAAAGCTTCCGCCGGCAGCCCGCTGTACCAAAACGTCACCATCGGCGGACAGAAGCTGATCGACGGCCGGCCATGCGATGCGGTCAACCCGCTGTCCTACGCCATTCTCGAGTCCTGCGGCCGTCTGCGCTCCACCCAACCCAACCTCAGCGTGCGTTACCATGCCGGGATGAGCGCCGACTTCCTCGACGCCTGCGTGCAGGTGATCCGCTGCGGTTTCGGCATGCCGGCGTTCAACAACGACGAAATCGTCATTCCCGAATTCATCAAGCTGGGGGTTGAGCCGCAAGACGCCTACGATTACGCCGCCATCGGCTGCATCGAGACCGCCGTCGGCGGCAAATGGGGTTATCGCTGCACCGGCATGAGCTTCATCAACTTCGCCCGCGTGCTGCTGGCGGCGCTGGAACAGGGCCGCGACGCCACCTCCGGGCAAATATTCCTGCCGCAGGAACAAGCGCTGTCCAAAGGAAACTTCGTCGATTTCGAGCAGATCTTAGCCGCCTGGGATCGGCAAATCCGCTACTACACACGCAAGTCGATCGAGATCGAATGCGTGGTGGACAGCGTGCTGGAAGAGAATGTCCACGATATCCTCTGTTCCGCGCTGGTGGATGACTGCATCGAACGCGGTAAAAGCATCAAGCAAGGCGGCGCCAAATACGATTGGGTTTCCGGCCTGCAGGTCGGCATCGCCAACCTGGGCAACAGCCTGGCGGCGGTGCGCAAACTGGTGTTCGACCAGGGGGCGATCGGCCAGCAGCAGCTAGCGACCGCGCTGGCCGATGACTTCGCCGGGCTGGATGGCGAGCAGCTGCGCCAGCGGCTGCTCAACGCCGCGCCCAAATACGGCAACGATGTGGACGAGGTCGATCGGCTGCTGGTGCGCGCCTACCAAACCTATATCGAAGAACTGAAGCAGTATCGCAACACCCGCTTCGGCCGCGGGCCGATCGGCGGCGGTTACTACGCCGGCACCTCGTCGATTTCGGCCAACGTGCCCTTCGGCGCCGCCACTCTGGCCACGCCCGATGGACGTAAGGCGCACACGCCACTGGCGGAAGGCGCCAGTCCGGCGTCCGGCACCGACTACCTGGGGCCGACGGCGGTGTTCAATTCGCTCGCCAAGTTGCCGACCGAGGCGATCCTCGGCGGCGTGCTGCTCAACCAAAAGCTGAACCCGGCGACGCTGGACAACCCGCGCGATCGGGAAAAGCTGATGCTGATGTTGCGCACCTTCTTCGAGAGCTATCGCGGCTGGCATGTGCAGTACAACATCGTGTCGCGCGAAACGCTGCTGGCGGCGAAGCAACACCCTGACCAATATCGTGATTTAGTGGTTCGCGTAGCTGGCTATTCCGCCTTCTTTACCGCATTATCCCCTGAGGCGCAGGATGATATTATTGCGCGCACAGAACATACTCTTTAAACCTTTGACTCTTAGCGGCCGCGCCTTGGCGGCCGCATCATCAGGCCGATATGAATTTACGACAACAGACCATATTGCAGTTGGTTAACGATCGCCGGCGGATCAGCGTCAATGAGCTGGCGCGCGCCTCAGGCGTCTCGGAAGTCACCATCCGGCAGGATCTCAACCTGCTGGAAAAGCGCAGTTATCTGAAGCGGGTGCACGGCTCCGCCGTGGCCTTGGAGAGTGATGACGTCGACGCCCGCATGATGTCCAATTTCACCCTCAAGCAGCGGCTGGCGCAATACGCCGCCGCGCAGGTCAACGACGGCGAGACGATCTTTATCGAGAGCGGCAGCGCCAACGCCCTGCTGGCACGCTACATCGCCGAACGCAAGCGCATTACGCTGATCACCGTCAGCCACTACATCGCCAACCTGCTGAAAGAAACCGACTGCGACGTGATTGTGCTGGGCGGCATGTACCAGAAGAAAAGCGAGACCGTAGTCGGCCCGCTCACGCGGCTGTGCATTCAGCAGGTGCATTTCAACAAGGCGTTTATCGGCATTGACGGCTTTCAGGCCGAAACCGGCTTTACCGGCCGCGACATGATGCGCGCCGACGTGGTCAGCGCGGTACTGGCCAAGGGCGTGGAGAATATCGTGCTGACGGACTCCAGCAAATTCGGCCAGATCCAGCCCAATCCGCTGGCGCAGCCGGGGCAGATCAGCCGGGTAATCACCGATTCGCGTTTGGCGCTGGAGTATCAGCATCAGCTGAAACGCCAGGGCGTACAGGTGGAATTGGTCAACGAATAACGCAGATCACCGCCGCACCGCGCGGGCCACGCCGCGCGTCTTTCCCCTTGCACCGCAGGATTTTAAGACTATTTACCTGTTTATCCTTCCCGAGAAACCTATACTCAGTTTCGGCGACTTTTGGGCCGTAACCTGCTAATTATTCGGCCGTTAACAAAAAATGCCCTTTTTTTATATCGATACTGTACGGGAATCAACAGCAGGCCTGATTTATGGTTAACGCCTATACTTATAGGGCACTTCCATATAGCCAATGCTAAGGAGAAGTCATTATGATGATTATCAATAAACGTTTCGCCACCGCCGCTCTGGCACTGACTCTGGCGTTTTCACTTAGTGCCTGTTCCAACATGTCCAAACGCGATCGCAACACCGCTATCGGTGCCGGCGCAGGTGCAGTCGGCGGCGCAGTGCTGACAGACGGCAGCGCGTTGGGTACGCTGGGCGGGGCTGCGGTAGGGGGCATTATCGGTCACCAGGTCGGTAAATAACCTGACCGAGCGCCCTCGGCCGACAGGCTGGCAAAAGCGCTTCGGCGCTTTGACGTATTAACCAATAACGATGATTTCAGGTCTGTTTTACTTTAAGTCTATGGTTCTTTTGCCGTTAACGGGCTAATCCCCGGCAGCAACAACCTCAAGCCATGCCACGGCATTGCACCGCGGCATGGCGATTCACCTCAACCGCCCGCCAGTTTGACCTTCATGCCTTTGGCTTCCAGCAGTTGCTTGAGCAGATCGCGTTTATCGCCCTGGATCTCGATGACCCCGTCTTTCACCGAACCGCCGCAGCCGCATTTCTTTTTCAGCTCGGCCGCCAGTTTGTCGAGCGCAGCATCATCCAGATCGACGCCGGCGATCAGGCATACGCCCTTCCCCTTGCGGCCGCTGGTCTGACGTTGGATGCGCACGATGCCGTCGCCCTTGGCGCGTTGCGGTTTAACCTCTTCCTGCTTGATGCGGCCGGTGTCCGTGGAATACACCAGGCGGCTGTTATCGTCATTCATCGGCGGTTCCTCAGGCCAAAGAGGCGCGGATCGCGCGCAGCGTCGCGGCCGGATCGGCAGATTGGGTGATCGGACGCCCAATCACCATGTAGTCCACGCCGGCGGCCTGCGCCTGCACCGGCGTCATAATACGGCGCTGATCGCCCGCCGCGCTGCCTTCTGGGCGGATCCCCGGCGTAACCAGTTGGAAAGCCTGCCCGCAGGCCGCCTTCAGCCGCTGCGCTTCGTGTGCCGAACACACCACGCCGTCCAGCCCGCAGTCGCGGGTCAGGCGCGCCAAGCGCTCGGCGTGTTCCGCCGGGCTGGCCTCAATGCCGATGCCGCGCAGGTCTTCCGCTTCCATGCTGGTCAACACCGTCACGGCAATCAACAGCGGCGCATCCGTCCCGAATGACGCCAGCGCTTCTTTAGCGGCGGTCATCATGCGCGCGCCGCCGCTGGCATGGACGTTGACCATCCAAACGCCCAGTTCGGCCGCCGCCGCGACCGCATGCGCGGTGGTATTGGGAATATCGTGGAATTTCAGGTCGAGAAATACGTCGAAGCCGCGCCCATGCAGATCGCGCACCAGTTGTGGCCCAAACAGCGTGAACATTTCTTTGCCCACTTTCAGCCGGCAGTCTTGCGGATCGATACGGTCGGCGAACGCCAGCGCGGCGTTCTTATCGGCGTAATCTAACGCCACAACGATTGGAGATGATTTTAAGTCATTGTTATTAGCGTTATTTTCAGACTTCATTTCTTCTACCTTCTGTAAAATAGACATAATCAGGGACTCACCCGCGAAACTGACCGCCGCATTCTACATGTCGGGGGCCAGAAATCCCAGCCGCAGCGCGCACCGGCGCTCTGTCATGTTACCGCTCACCTTTGTCATGGCGCGTCAACGAAAGCGCGTTAGCGATAAACCACGCAGCGTAAAACGCCGTAAAGATGCGTAAATTGTTGATCAGATATTTTGAATGAGTTACTCAGCATTATCAGATTTTCAATCGACGTAGATGCTTTATTATTCAACCCATCGGAAGCGA
>NZ_JVEL01000598.1:0-22933 GCF_001076875.1 Serratia sp. 506_PEND | reverse complement strand
CCCCGAGCCGATAGACTACACCGCCGCCCGGCAGGCGCCGCAAACGGTGAGCCTGACCTTCAGCGGCTCGGCTGCGCCGATAACCGCAGCGGGCAAAACCGTGAGCGCCGGCATCACCCTCAAACCGACGGCGGAAGGGCAGTGGGCATGGAGTAATGAATCAACGCTGGTGTTCACGCCGAAAAAACCGCTGCCGATGGGCGCGAAGTATGACGTGACCCTTGAGCCCGCCACCTTGCTGGCGCCGCAGGTCAAGCTCGCCAAAACCCGCTATGCCTTCACCGTGCCCGCGTTCGATTACCGTCTGGGGCAGGCCGAGTACTACCGCGATCCGCAGAATGCGCAGAAACGCAGCGCGATTTTCAATCTGCAGTTCAACGCGCCGGTCGATGTCGCCAGCTTTGAAAAACAGATTTCGCTGGGATTGAAGGAAGGCAGCACGTCCTCCGAGAAAAAGCTGAATTTCTCTCTGGTCTATGACGAGAAAAAACTGAACGCCTGGGTGCATTCCGAGCCGCTGCAGGCGCTGGATCAGGGCGGCGCGGTACATCTGACCGTCGGCAAGGGCGTTAAATCAACGGCGGCCGGCAACGCGGTCGAAGAGGCGAAAAGCAACTGGGTCAAGGTACCGACGCTGTACAGCCTGGCGCTGAGCGACGCCAGCGCCCAGGTGGTGGACACCGACGCCGGCCAAGGGCAGCGTGCGCTGGTGGTCGGTTTCAGCGATGCGGTGAAGGATAAAGAGCTGGCGCGGGCCGCGAAAGCCTGGCTGCTGCCGCAGCACGATCCGAGCGATGCCGAGGCCGCCAACGATGCTGAAGATTTCTATCAATGGACGGTCGACAGCGTCGGCAAAAACGTGCTGGCGCAGGCGACGGCACTGCCGTTGGCGCTTAACGAGGCGGAAGAGGCCTACCAACCGCAGTTCAGCTTCCGTTTCGACGCCCCGGCGCACCGCTTTGTGCTGCTCGAGATCGATAACCAGCTGGTTTCCGCCGGCGGTTACAAAATGCCGAAGAAGGTTTACCGCGTGGTCGAAGTGCCGGAGTTCCCGAAATCGCTGCAGTTCATGTCGCAGGGCTCGCTGCTATCGGTCAACGGCGACAAGCAGATCAGCGTGGCGGCGCGCAACGTGGCGGGCCTGCGGCTGGACATCAAGCGGGTGATCCCGAGCCAGCTGCAGCACATCGTCTCCTTCAAAAGCCGGGAATACTCGTCCACGGAATTCAACCGGCTCAACGACGAATATTTCACCGAGCATTTCAAATACCAGACGGCGCTCAACAACGAGCGGCCGGGGGAAGTGAACTATCAGGGCATCGATCTCTCCCGCTATCTCTCCACCAACGCCAGTTCCCATCGCGGGGTGTTCCTGCTGACGCTGTCTGAATGGCAGCCGAACCGAAAACCGGCGGCGGAAGAGGCGGGCGCCGAGCAGGATCAGGAACAGGATGAGAGCGAAGGGGAAGAGCAGCCCGACGTCGGCGATTCGCGCTTTGTGGTGGTGACCGATCTGGGTATCGTCGCCAAGAGCTCGCAGGACAAGACGCGCGACGTCTTTGTGCAGTCGATTCAAAGCGGCGCGCCGGTCAGCGGCGCCACCGTGTCGGTGGTGGCCAAAAACGGCGTGACGCTGCTCAGCCAAACCACCGGCGCCGATGGCCACGTGCGTTTCCCGGCGCTGGATGTGTACACCAACGAGCGCCAGCCGGTGATGTTCCTGGTGGAAAAAGAGGGGGATGTCTCCTTCCTGCCGACCGGCAGCTATAACGATCGCGGGCTGGACTTCTCGCGCTTCGACGTCGCCGGTGAACAAACGCCGACCGATCCGCGCACGCTCAGCAGCTACCTGTTCTCCGATCGCGGCGTTTATCGGCCGGGGGATACTTTCAATATTGGCCTGATCACCCGCGCCGCCGACTGGGGCGTTGGTCTGGCCGGCGTGCCGGTGCGCGCCGAAATCCGCGATCCGCGCGACAAGCTGATGTCCACCGTGCCGCTGACGCTGGGCGCCAGCGGTTTCAACGAGCTGAGCTATACCACCGATGAAAACTCACCGACCGGCGAGTGGAACGTCTATCTGTATCTGATCGGCAAAAACAACGACACCTCCACGCTGCTCGGCCATACCGCAGTCAATGTGAAGGAGTTCGAACCGGATCAGCTGAAAGTGAAACTGGCGTTGACGCCGGACCGCCAGCAAGGCTGGGTCAAACCGTCTGAGCTGAAGGCCAGCATCGATGTGCAGAACCTGTTCGGCACCCCGGCGCAGGATCGCCGCGTGACCACCAGGCTGACGCTGCGTCCTATGTATCCGAGCTTCGATCGTTTCCCGGATTATGCGTTCTATGAAAACCGACAAAACAGCGACGGGTTCGAGACCGAGCTGGAAGATCGCACCACCGATGAGCACGGCGCGGCCGATATTCCGCTCGATCTGAAATCCTACGCCGACGCCACCTATCAGCTGCAATTGTTGTCGGAGGCGTTCGTCGCCGGCGGCGGGCGTTCGGTGGCGGCTACCGCCCGCACGCTGGTTTCCCCTTACGATTACCTGATCGGCGTGAAGGCGGACGGCGATCTGGGCTACATCAACCGCGACGCGGAGCGGCATCTGAACGTGATCGCCATCGATCCGGCCCTGAAACAGATCGCCATGCCGAACCTGAAGCAGGTGTTGATCGAGCAGAAATACATTTCGGTGCTGACCAAACAGGATTCGGGCGTTTACAAATACCAGTCGAAGATGAAGGAAGTGCAGTTGTCGGAACAGCCGCTGGCGCTGGGCGAGCAGGGCGCGGATCTGCGGCTGGCGACCGATAAGCCGGGCGACTTCGTGCTGGTGATTGAAGATGCGCAGGGCAAGACGCTCAACCGCGTCGCCTACAGCGTGGCCGGCAACGCCAACCTGAGCCGTTCGCTGGATCGCAACGCCGAACTGAAGCTGAAACTCAACCAGGCGGAATACCAGCCCGGTGAGGAGATCGAGGTGGCGATCAACGCGCCTTATACCGGCAGTGGCTTGATCACCATTGAAAAGGACAAGGTTTACGCCTGGCAGTGGTTCTACACCGACACCACCAGCTCGGTGCAGACGATCCGCGTGCCGGCCGGCATGGAGGGCAACGGCTACATCAACGTGCAGTTCGTGCGCGACATCAACTCCAGCGAGATCTTCATGAGTCCGCTGAGCTACGGCGTGATGCCGTTCAAGATCAGCACCAAGGCGCGCCAAAACAGCCTCGAGGTGACGGCGCCGGAGGTCATCAAGCCGGGTGAAAACCTGACGATGACGGTCAAGACCGATGCGCCGCAGCAGGTGGCGCTGTTCGCCGTCGATGAGGGCATTCTGCAGGTGGCGCGTTACCGTCTGAAGGATCCGCTGGAGTTCTTCTTCAGCAAGCGCGAACTGAACGTGAGCAGCTCGCAGATCCTCGATCTGATCCTGCCGGAGTTCAGCAAGCTGATGGCGCTGACCGCGGCGCCGGGCGGCGATGCGGGCGAAGGGCTGGATCTCAACCTCAACCCGTTCAAGCGCAAGCGCGATAAGCCGGTGGCCTATTGGTCCGGCATTACCGAGGTCAGCGGCGAGAAACAGTTCGTCTATCCGGTGCCGGATTACTTCAACGGCAAGATCCGCGTCATGGCGATTTCGGTGACGCCGGAGAAAATCGGCAAGGCGCAAACCGCCGCCACGGTACGCGACAGCTTCATCATGACGCCGAACGTGCCGGCGATGGTGGCGCCGGGCGACGAGTTCGACGTCAGCGTGGGCGTCAGCAACAACCTCGAAGGGCTGAACGGCCAGTCGGTGGCCATTAACGTCCTGTTGACGCCGCCGCCGCAGTTGGAGGTGGTGGGCAACGCGACGCAAAGCCTGACGCTGGCGGAAAAACGCGAAGGCGTGATCACCTTCCGTCTGCGCGCCAAAGCCGTGCTGGGCGATGCGCCGCTGGTGTTCGACGCCCGTTACGGCGACCAGGCCAGCCGCCGCACCGTCAGCACCTCGGTGCGGCCGGCGGCGCCGTACCGCACCCAGTCGGTGATGGGGCGCATGAGCGGCGGCAGCCAGAACGTCGATGGCCTGCGCCAGATGTTCGACGCTTTCGCGCAGCGCCGGGCGGCGGTGTCGAATTCGCCGCTGGTGCTGACCAGCGGGCTGGCGCAATACCTGGCGGATTACCCGTATTACTGTTCCGAGCAGATCGTCAGCCGCTCCATTCCGCTGATGCTGCAGAGCCGTCATCCGGAGATGAAAAGCAGCCTGAGCCAGGCGGAAGTCAGCAAGCAGCTGCGCAATCTGCTGGGCGTGCTGCGCGCCCGTCAGAACGACAGCGGGGCGATCGGCGCCTGGCGTTCGTCGCCGGATGCCGATCCTTTCGTCACGCCTTATGTGGTGCAATATCTGCTCGAAGCCAAAGCGGCGGGCTACGCCCTGCCGGAAGGCATGCTGGATGAAGCCAACGGCGCGTTGCGCGAGCTGGCGGCCAGCGGTTTCGACGATCTGTATCTGCTGCGCCTGCGCAGCTGGGCGGTTTACCTGCTGACGCTGCAGGGCGAAGTGACCACCAACTCGCTGGCGGCGGTGCAGGATACGCTGCAAAAACGCTATGGCGAAGAGTGGAAAACCGATCTGAGCGCGCTCTATCTGGCCTCTTCCTATCGCCTGTTGAAGATGGACGACGAAGCCGCCGCGCTGCTGCAACCGAGCTGGCAGCAACTGAGCAAGGCGTATGACAGCGCCTGGTGGACGCAGAACTATTTCGATCCGCTGGTGCAGGATGCGACGCGGCTGTATCTGATTACCCGCCACTTCCCGGAGAAGGTGGCGTCGATCCCGCCGCAGGTGCTGGAGAATATGGTCAAGGCGTTGAAAGAAGAGCGCTACACCACCTACTCTTCCGCGATGAGCATTCTGGCGTTGGAAAGCTACTCGGCCCAGGTGGCGGCGCAGTCCGCCAATGCGGATGCATTGGGCATCGCGCAGGTGGGCAAAGCCGGCGGCGAGCCGCAGCGCATCAGCGAGCTGCAAGGGCTGTTCGTTCAGGGGCAATTTAACGCTGACGCCACTGCGGTGCGCTTCACCAACGGCGGCAGCGCGCCGGCCTGGTATGTGGTGACGCAGGCCGGTTACGATCTGAATGCGCCGCAAAAAGCGCTGTCGCGCGGGATTGAGATCGTCCGCGATTACACCGACGAACAGGGCAAGCCGGTGACGCAGGTGACGCTGGGGCAGAAGATCAATGTCCATCTGAAGGTGCGCGCCAACTCGAAAGAGGGGCAGAACAACCTGGCGATCGTCGATCTGCTGCCGGGCGGGTTCGAAGTGGTGCAGCAGACGCCGCCGGAGCCGGCCGACGCCGGCGAGGAGAGCGACGATCGCGGCGGCTGGCAGTCGCCGCTGGCCGCCTCCGGCTCCACCTGGGCGCCGGACTACAGCGATATCCGCGAAGATCGGGTGATTATCTACGGCAGTGCCGGCACCGAGGTGCAGGAGTTTGTTTATCAGATCAAGGCCACCAATACCGGCAGCTTTATTGTTCCACCGGCCTACGGCGAAGCCATGTATGACCGTGAAGTGCAGGCCATGTCGGCCGGCGGCGGCAAGCTGGTGGTGGTGCCGGCGGGCAACGACTAGGCCATATCCGGCACCAGGCCAGCGTCTGGCGCCGGAATGCTGAGAACGTATGAAGATCCTGACCGGGCGCGTGCTGCAAAACGGCTTGATGGCGGCGTTTTTACTGGCGCTGCTGTTGGCCGCGATTCGGCTGTGGCCGCATCCGCCCCTGTGGCAGGGGCTGCCGCAGTCTTCCGTTTATTACGACAGGCACGGCGCGCTGTTGCGCATCACGCTGGCCAACGACGATCGCTACCGATTGTGGACCCCGCTGGAACAGGTGTCGCCGCTGGCGGTGCGCGGGCTGCTGCTGCACGAAGATCGCTGGTTCTACTACAACCCCGGATTTAACCCCGTCAGCCTGATGCGCGGCTTCTGGCGCAGCTATGTCGCCGGCGGCAAAATGCAGGGCGGATCGACCATCAGCATGCAGCTGGCGCGGATGCGCTGGCATCTCAATACCCGCACGCCAGGCGGCAAGCTGCTGCAGGTGCTGCGCGCGGTGCAGCTGGAATTGAGCTACTCCAAGCGTGATATCCTGGAAGCCTACCTGAATTACGCGCCCTACGGCCGCAATATCGAAAGCATCGGCGCCGCCAGCCTGATCTATTTCGCCAAGTCGCCGAAGGCGTTGACCCTGCCGGAGGCGCTGACGCTGGCGGTGTTGCCCCAGTCGCCCAGCTACCGTCTGGAGCCAAAAACCGGCGTGCTCGGCGCCGCATTGACGCAGGCGCGCAACCGTCTGTTCCTGCGCTGGCAACAGGTTTACCCGACCGACGCCAGCCAGCAAACGCTGTTCCGCCTGCCGCTGGCGCTGCGACAGCCTGAGCAAGTGCCCTATATTGCGCCGCACTTTATCGAACAGCTGCGCCTGCAGACGCAGCAACTGGTGCAGCGCGACACTCGCGTCGACACGACGCTGGACGCCGGGTTGCAGCGGCTGGTCGAGCGGCAGGTTAACGCCTTTATCGCCCGCAACCGCAGCCGCGGCATCCAAAATGCCGCGGTGCTGCTGGTGGACAGCCGCGATATGGGGGTGCGCGCGCTGGTGGGATCGGCGGACTATTACAGCCGTCCGATTCAGGGGCAGGTGAACGGCACCAACGCCAAGCGTTCGCCGGGATCGACGCTGAAGCCGTTCATTTACGCGCTGGGGATGGAACAGGGCGTGCTGCATCCGATGACCATCCTGAAAGACGTGCCTTCGTCGTTCGGCGCCTATGCGCCGGAAAATTTCGACCGGCGCTTCCTCGGCCCGGTGACCGCCACCGACGCGCTAAATTTCAGCCGCAATATTCCGGCGGTATATGTCGCCTCGCAGCTGCGTCAGCCGACTTTTTATCAGTTCTTACGCCTGACCGGCGTCGCCAATATGGCCAATGAGAGCCACTACGGGCTGTCGCTGGTATTGGGCGGCGGCGAGGTAACGGCGCAGGAATTGGCGAAGCTGTATGCGCTGCTGGCGAATCGCGGTGAGCTGCGGCCGCTTCGCATGCAGTTGAACCAGGCCGAATCGACGCCGGTGCGGCTGCTGAGCGAGGAGGCCAGTTTCATCACGCTGGATATGCTGCGCCAGCACCGGCGGCCGGGCGATACGCTGGCGCAGCGTTCTTCGTCGCTGCCGGTGTACTGGAAGACCGGCACCTCCTGGGGCTTTCGCGACGCCTGGAGCGTCGGGATTTTCGGTCCTTACGTGCTGGTGGTGTGGGAAGGCAATTTCGACGGGCGCGGCAACAATGCGTTGGTCGGCGCCGAGGCGGCCGCGCCGCTGTTTTTCAATATCATCGACAGCGTCAACGCCAGCTATCCCGCCCTGCGGGAGCCGAAACATCCGTTCCCCCAACGGCTGCGGCGGGTAGACATTTGTCTCGCCAGCGGCGATCTGCCGACGCCGTGGTGCCAGCAAAAGGGCAAGACCTGGTTCATTCCCGGCAAGTCGCCGATCAAGGTGGACAGCGTCTACCGGCCGGTGGTGCTGGATATTCACAGCGGCGAGGTCGTTTGCCCGCCGTATGACGCGGCGCAGACTCGCACCGAAATTTTTGAATTCTGGCCTTCCGATTTGGCCAACGTGTTCGCCCAGGCCGGGCTGCCGAAGCGGGCGCCGCCGGTCAATCGCTGCAAGGACAACGGCATCGCCGTCGGCGGCAACGCGCCGCGCATCACCTCGCCGTTAAAAAACACCACTTATACCCTGCGCCAGTCGCAGCAGGGGCGGGACAACATCGCCTTCAATGCGGTGACGGACGCCGACAGCAAGACGGTGTACTGGTTCGTCGACGATATCTATCTCGGCAGCAGCGCCAGTAAAAAACCGATCGACTGGCGGCCGATCAACAATGGGCGCTACCGCATTCGGGCGGTGGACGATCGCGGCCGCGCCGATACGCGCTTGGTGACCATCGAATGGGTGAACTAGCGTTGCGTCTCATGCCTGTTATACTCGCGCCCGAAACGGCTATTGACCTGGGAACGCGATGTGATTGAGATTTTGTATCAGGATGAACACCTGGTGGCGGTGAACAAACCGTCGGGCTGGTTGGTGCACCGCAGTTGGCTGGACCGTCATGAAACTCGTTTTATGATGCAGACGGTGCGCGATCAACTCGGGCAGCATGTCTTTACCGTGCACCGTCTCGATCGCCCGACGTCCGGCGTATTGCTGATGGCGCTCTCCAGCGAGGTGGCGCGCCTGCTGTCGCAGCAATTCGAGCAGCACCAGGTGCAGAAAACCTATCATGCGGTGGTGCGCGGTTACGTGCAGGAGGAGGCGACCCTCGACTACCCGCTGACGGCGGAGCTGGATAAAATCGCCGATAAACATGCCGATGCCGACAAGGGGCCGCAGCCGGCGGTGACGCACTACCGGCCGTTGGCGCAGGTAGAGATGCCGGTGGCCGTCGGCCGCTACGACAGCGCGCGGTACAGTCTGGTGGAACTGCAGCCGGAAACCGGCCGCAAGCACCAACTGCGGCGCCACATGGCGCATCTTCGCCATCCGATCATCGGCGACAGCAAGCACGGCGATCTGCGGCAGAACCGCGGGATGGCGCAGCATTTCGGCTGCCCGCGCCTGATGCTGCACGCCAGCCACCTGCAACTGACGCACCCGGTGACCGGCGAGCCGCTGCAGGTAACGGCGCGCTGGGACGAAGCCTGGCAAGGGGTGATGGCGCAGTTCGGCTGGGCGGGGGTATTCCCTGAACTTGCCGGGGTTGAGTTTAGCGCGGCTAACGGTCAGGATAGCTGACAATTTTTAAAGGTAATGAAGGGAGTAGGAGCCATGGCTCAGGTTGGTATCTTCGTGGGAACGGTCTACGGCAATTCGCTGCTGGTGGCGGAAGAGGCGCAAAACATCCTCAGCGAGCAGGGCCATGAGGTCAAACTGTTCGAAGAGGGCACGCTGGAGGCCTGGCAGTATTATCGTCAGCACTACGCGCTGGTGATCACCTCCACCACCGGGCAGGGCGATTTGCCGGACAGCATCGCGCCGTTGTTCCACGCTATCCGCGATCAGGTTGGCTATCAACCGGAGCTGCGCTATGGGCTGATCGCCCTCGGCGACAGCAGCTATGACAACTTCTGCGGCGCCGGGCGCGCGTTCGACGCGCTGCTGCAGGAGCAGGGCGCCACCCGCGTTGGCGAAGTGCTGGAGATCGATGCGATGGAACAGCCGGAGCCGGAAGTGGCCGCCTGCCCGTGGGTCGAGCAGTGGGGCACGCTGCTGCAGTCATAACGTAAAAAGGCGCCGCAAAAGGGCGCCTTAACGATGATGCGGGTTAACCGATCCGCATTATTTGCCGCGGGTGAGTTTTTCCAGATCGGCTTCGATCTCGGCAATCTTGTGCGACACCACGCCTTCGAGATGGCGCAGGTCGTCGAGGATTTTACGCTTCAGATCCACTTCCACCTGATCGCGCTGGCACAGCTGATCCAGCTCGTCGATCACGTAACGCAGGTTCGGGTTGATCTCGTGAATTTCCTTGTAGCCCTGGCCGGCGTTGTCCGCCACCACGGTTTTACGCTGGCGCGGGTACTTGAACTTCACGCTCTTGGCGAAGAACTCGCCTTTGTCCTTGCGGAAATAGATCTTGAGGATGTCGTTGTTGGCCTCTTGACGCAGGCTATAGCGATCGACGTCTTCCGGTTGATTGATGCCCAAACTCTTCAAGTTATCGTACATACTGCGCCCTCTTTAGATGTGATCGTTATATTCCACGACTGCAATTATGGCGGAAAGCGAGATCTGCGACTGTGACTGCCAGCGAAACGCAGACAAAAAAATAGCGGGTGAATCACCCGCTATTTCAATTTAGTCGATAGTGCGCAATAACTCATTAATGCCGACTTTACCGCGGGTTTTGGCGTCGACTTTCTTGACGATCACCGCGCAGTACAGGCTGTAAGAACCGTCTTTCGACGGCAGGTTGCCGGAAACCACCACCGAACCCGCCGGCACGCGGCCGTAATGGATTTCGCCGGTCTCGCGGTCATAGATGCGGGTGCTCTGGCCGAGGTAAACGCCCATCGAAATCACCGAGCCTTCTTCCACGATCACGCCTTCCACCACTTCGGAGCGCGCGCCGATGAAGCAGTTGTCTTCGATGATGGTCGGGTTGGCCTGCAGCGGCTCCAGCACGCCGCCGATGCCGACGCCGCCGGACAGGTGAACGTTTTTGCCGATCTGCGCGCAAGAACCGACGGTGGCCCAGGTGTCGACCATGGTGCCTTCGTCGACGTAGGCGCCGATGTTAACGTAAGACGGCATCAGCACGGTGTTGCGAGCGATGAACGCGCCCTGGCGCACGGTGGCCGGCGGCACGACGCGGAAACCTTCCTTCTGGAAGCGCGCTTCGTCGTAGTCGGCGAATTTCATCGGCACTTTGTCGTAGTAGCGGGTTTCCGCGCCGTCCATCACCTTGTTGTCGTTGATGCGGAAAGAGAGCAGCACGGCTTTCTTCAGCCACTGGTGGGTGACCCATTGACCGTCGATCTTCTCGGCGACGCGCAGGGCGCCGCTGTCCAACAGGCCGATCACCTGGTTTACCGCTTCGCGCGTTACGGTGTCTACGTTCGCCGGAGTGATGTCCGCACGGCGTTCGAAGGCGCTTTCAATAACGTTCTGTAATTGCTGCATGCTGTTCTCTTTCCTGATGTTGTCGGTAAAAAGTTACTTGTATCACATTTTATCGTTTGGGGTGAGGGCCTCTGTCAACCGTTGCTCCAACTTTCTGCGCGTTTCTTGGTCGAGCGCGCGCCGCTCGCCGTCGGCCAGGATAAACAAATCCTCGACCCGCTCGCCGATGGTGGAAATGCGCGCGCCGTGCAGCGACAGCCCCAGATCGGCGAACACTTCGCCCACCCGCGCCAGCAGGCCGGGTTGGTCGAGCGCGGTCAGCTCCAGGTAGCTGCGGCGATCGGTGTGGGTCGGCAGGAAAGTGACCTCGGTCGGCACGCTGAAGTGGCGCAGCTTGGAAGAGGGGCGGCGCACGCGCGGCGGCTGGTACTCCCGCTGGGTGATGGCCTGCAGCAGCGCCTGGCGGATCGCCGCGTGGCGATCCTGCGCCAGCGGGCTGCCGTCCGGCTCCAGCACGATAAAGGTGTCCATCGCCATACCGTCGCGGTTGGTGAAGATCTGGGCGTCGTGCACGCTCAGGTTGCGGCGATCCATCTCTCCGGCGACGGCGGCGAACAGGTAAGGGCGATCCGGGCTCCAGATGAAGATCTCGGTGCCGCCGCGCGTCGCCTGGCGGCTGACCAGCACCAGCGGCTGGGTGGAGTCGTGGGCCAGCAGGTGGCGGGCGTGCCAGGCCAGCTGATTCGGCGAGTGGCGCAGGAAGTAATCGGCGCGGCAGCGGCTCCAGATGCGGTGCAGCGCCTCTTCGTCGATGTTGTCCATGCGCAGCAGCGCCAGCGCCTGCAGGCGATGGTGGCGCACGCGTTCGCGCAGATCCGGGCTGTTTTGCATGCCGCGGCGCAGCTGTTTTTCGGTGGCGAAATACAGCTCGCGCAACAGGCTCTGCTTCCAGCTGTTCCACAGGGTTTCGTTGGTGGCGCAGATATCCGCCACCGTCAGGCACACCAGATAGCGCAGGCGGGTTTCGCTCTGCACTTCGCTGCTGAACTGCTGGATCACCGTCGGATCCTGGATATCGCGGCGCTGCGCGGTGACCGACATCAGCAGGTGGCAGCGCACCAGCCAGGCCACCAGCTGGGTTTCTCGCGAGTTGAGGCCGTGCAGTTCGGCGAACTCCACCACGTCTTCCGCGCCGAGGATCGAGTGATCGCCGCCGCGCCCTTTGGCGATATCGTGGAACAAGGCCGCCAGCAGCAGCAGTTCCGGGTGCGGCAGGCGCGGATACAGCTCCACGCACAGCGGATGGCGTGGCCGGGTTTGCGCATCGGCGAAGCTCTCCAACTTCTGCAGCACGCGGATGGTGTGTTCGTCGACGGTATAGGCGTGGAACAGATCGAACTGCATCTGCCCGACGATCTTGCCCCACTGCGGCATATAGGCCCACAGCACGCTGTGACGGTGCATCGGCACCAGCGCGCGCGACACCGCGCCGGGGTGACGCAGGATGGCCATAAACAGATCGCGCGCTTCCGGGATGGTGCACAGCGGCTGTTTCAGGTGGCGGCGCGCGTGGCGCAGCTGGCGCACGGTGGTGGAGTAAATGCCCTTGATCTCGCGATTGCGCACCATCAGGTAGAACATGCGCATGATGGCTTGCGGCTCGCGGATAAACAGCGTTTCGTCACGCAGATCGATCAGATCGCCGCGCAGCTGGAAATCGTCGTTCAGCGGACGCGGCTTTTCGGTGGCGTCCAGCGCCAGGATGGCTTCGTCGAACAGCTGCAGCAGCATGTGATTCAGCTCGCCGACGCGGCGCGTCATGCGGTAGAAGTCTTTCATCATGCGCTCGACCGGCTCGTTGCCTTCGCCTTCATAGCGCAGCAGCTGCGCCACGCTGAGCTGACGATCGAACAGCAGACGGTTGTCGTAACGCGGCAGCACCAGATGCAGCGCAAAGCGGATGCGCCACAGGAAGCTCTGGCATTCGTTCAGCTCGTTGCGCTCGGCCTGGGTGAGGAAACCGAAGCCGACCATTTCGTCCAGCGAGGTGGCGCCGAAGTGGCGGCGCGCCACCCACAGCAGCGTGTGGATGTCACGCAGGCCACCGGGGCTGCTTTTGATATCCGGCTCCAGGTTATAGCTGGTGCCGTGGTAGCGCTGATGACGCTCCTGCTGCTCGCTGATCTTGGCGTGGAAGAACTGCGGCGAGGGCCAAAAGCCGTCGCTGAAGATATGCTTTTGCATCTGCAGGAACAGCGCGACGTCGCCGCAAATCATGCGCGATTCGATCAGGTTGGTGGCCACGGTCAGATCCGCCAGCCCTTCCAGCAGGCACTCTTCCAGAGTGCGCACGCTGTGGCCCACTTCCAGCTTGAGATCCCACAGCAGGGTGATGAACTCGCCGACCCGCTGCGACTGTTGCTCCGTCAGCCGGCGCTGGCTGAGCACCAGCACGTCGATATCCGACAGCGGATGCAGCTCGCCGCGGCCATAACCGCCGACCGCCACCAGCGCGGTTTCCGGGATATCTTCAAAGCCGTAGAACGTCCACAGCCGGCGCAGCAGGCGATCGATGAAGTCGCTGCGCGCCGCCACCAGGCTTTCGGCGCTGGAGCCGGCGTCGAACGCCGCCGCCAGCCACAGCTGGAACTGCTCCAGCCGCTGTTTCAGCAGCGGGCAGGTGAGCTCGTCGTCGCCGTAGACGCTGGGAGAGGCGGGCGGCATCGGCACGGCCGGTTGAAGGAGATTGTCAGACATAGTGCGCAGCCCATAAAAAAGGCCGGCATAAGCCGGCCTGGTGACATTCTGCACGCGGCGTGCGCCGCAGTGCTTACATCTCGTGCGTAATGATGTTGGGGATGGTGTCATCCTTGCGCAACGTCATTATCTCGCAGCCGTTATCAGTGACCACAATAGTATGCTCATACTGCGCCGACAAGCTGCGATCTTTGGTTTTTACCGTCCAGCCGTCTTTCATGGTGCGGATGCGGTAGTCGCCGGCGTTGACCATCGGTTCGATGGTGAAAGCCATGCCCGCCTGCAGCACCACGCCGCCGTCGTCCGCGTCATAGTGCAGCACCTGCGGCTCTTCGTGGAACACTTCGCCGATGCCGTGGCCGCAGTACTCGCGCACCACGGAGAACTTCTCGGCTTCGACGAATTGCTGGATGGCCTTGCCCAGGGTGCGCAGACGGATGCCCGGTTTGACCATCTTCAGCGCCAGATACAGGCTTTCCTGAGTGACGCGGCACAGGCGCTCGCCCAGAATGGTCGGTTTGCCGACGATGAACATCTTCGAGGTGTCGCCGTGGAAACCGTCTTTAATCACGGTCACGTCGATGTTGACGATGTCGCCGTCTTTCAGCGTTTTGTCATCGCTCGGGATGCCGTGGCACACCACTTCGTTCACCGAGATGCACACGGATTTCGGGAAGCCGTGGTAGCCGAGGCAGGCGGAGATGGCCTGCTGCTCGTTGGTGATGTACTCGTGACAGATACGGTCCAGTTCGCCGGTGGTCACGCCAGGTTTGACGTGCGGCTCGATGATCTCCAGCACTTCGGCGGCCAGGCGGCCGGCCACGCGCATTTTTTGGATGTCATCAGGTGTTTTAATTGAGATTGCCATGAAATTCGTCCGCAGGTGTCGTTATCGTCGACAATAAGAAGCAGTGACTTATGGTATCAGCCCGGCCGGGGGCTGCCAAATTTCATTTCCTGACGCCCGGCGAAACGCAACAAAAGTTGGTGTCTGCGGCGGGTTTATGGTATAAAGCGCGCCGGCGATCCGCGACTTGGTTCTTGTGACCTGGCGGGAATCGGCCGAAAATACTTTAACTGCACTCATTTTGTGTAAATAACACACACGTATCGGCACATCCGCCGGGGTGCCCTGAGGTGACTTGTCGCCGCCAGGGTCGGCGTTATGGGATACGTGGAGGCATAACCCCAATTAATCTATAGAGGTTTAATCATGGCAACTGTTTCCATGCGCGACATGCTCAAGGCTGGTGTTCACTTTGGTCACCAGACCCGTTACTGGAACCCGAAAATGAAGCCTTTCATCTTCGGCGCTCGTAACAAGGTTCACATCATCAACCTGGAGCAGACCGTACCAATGTTCAACGCCGCTCTGGCTGAACTGAGCAAGATCTCTTCCCGTAAAGGCAAGATCCTGTTCGTTGGTACCAAACGCGCAGCAAGCGAAGCGGTAAAAGACGCTGCGAACAGCTGTGACCAGTTCTTCGTGAACCACCGCTGGTTGGGTGGCATGCTGACTAACTGGAAAACCGTTCGTCAGTCCATCAAGCGTTTGAAAGATCTGGAAATCCAGTCTCAAGACGGCACCCTGGACAAGCTGACCAAGAAAGAAGCGCTGATGCGCACTCGTGAACTGGCCAAGCTGGAAAACTCCCTGGGCGGTATCAAAGATATGGGCGGTCTGCCAGACGCACTGTTCGTTATCGATGCCGATCACGAGCACATCGCGATCAAAGAAGCCAACAACCTGGGTATCCCGGTATTCTCTATCGTTGATACCAACTCCAACCCAGACGGCGTTGACTTCATCATCCCTGGTAACGACGACGCAATCCGTGCAGTAAACCTGTACCTGACTGCTGTTGCTGCCGCTGTGCGTGAAGGTCGTTCTCAAGATCTGGCCGTTCAGGCGGAAGAAGGCTTCGTAGAAGCTGAATAATAAGGCAAGCTCGTCACTGAGCCCTTATTAACCAGGTATTGACATATGTTGGTTAGGGGGGCCTGTTAAGGCCCCCTTTGCTTATCTGAATGAGAACTGTCTCCACGCGAGATAACCGAGGAAAAAGAAATGGCTGATATTACCGCTGCCCTGGTAAAAGAACTGCGCGAGCGTACCGGCGCTGGCATGATGGATTGCAAGAAGGCGCTGGTTGAATCCAACGGCGACATCGAACTGGCAATCGAAAACATGCGTAAGTCCGGTGCGATCAAAGCCGCTAAAAAAGCAGGCAACGTGGCTGCTGACGGCGTGATCAAAACCAAGATCGAAGGCAACTACGGCATCATTCTGGAAGTTAACTGCCAGACTGACTTCGTAGCAAAAGACGCCGGTTTCCAGGCGTTCGCCGACAAAGTGCTGGATGCCGCTATGGCTGGCAAAATCACTGACGTTGACGTGCTGAAAGCACAGTTCGAAGAAGAGCGCGTAGCGCTGGTGGCAAAAATCGGCGAAAACATCAACATTCGTCGCGTTGCTTCCCTGGAAGGCGACGTGCTGGGCAGCTACCTGCACGGCGCGCGTATCGGCGTTCTGGTTGCGGCTAAAGGCGCGGACGAAGAACTGGTTAAGCAAATCGCAATGCACGTTGCGGCGAGCAAGCCAGAGTTCGTGAAGCCAGAAGACGTGTCTGCTGAAGTGGTAGAAAAAGAGTACCAGGTTCAGCTGGACATCGCCATGCAGTCCGGCAAGCCGAAAGAAATCGCAGAGAAAATGGTTGAAGGCCGCATGAAGAAATTCACCGGCGAAGTTTCTCTGACCGGTCAGCCTTTCGTTATGGATCCGAGCAAATCCGTTGCTCAGGTGCTGAAAGAGCACAACGCTGACGTGACCAACTTCATTCGCTTCGAAGTGGGCGAAGGCATCGAGAAAGTCGAAACCGACTTCGCTGCTGAAGTTGCCGCGATGAGCAAACAGTCTTAATGACTGTCGATGGAACCGCCGTCTGGCGGTTCCATACTATCCAGCCAGAATTACACCGGTGGCAGGCCCTGCAGCGTGATACTCACCTCAGGCGCGTTTCATCGGCTGAAATCCCCACTACTAATACTGCTTCTTAGGACAGAACACCATGGCAACCAATGCAAAACCCGTATATCAGCGTATTCTGCTTAAACTGAGTGGCGAAGCCCTGCAAGGTGCAGAAGGTTTTGGTATCGACGCCAGCGTTTTGGATCGCATGGCTCAGGAAGTGAAAGAGCTGGTCGAACTGGGAATTCAGGTCGGTGTAGTTATTGGCGGCGGGAACCTGTTCCGCGGCGCGGGCCTGGCGCAAGCCGGCATGAACCGCGTAGTGGGCGACCACATGGGAATGCTGGCTACCGTGATGAACGGCCTGGCTATGCGTGATGCACTGCACCGTGCCTATGTGAACGCCCGCCTGATGTCGGCGATCCCGCTGAACGGCGTGTGTGACAATTACAGCTGGGCAGAGGCGATCAGCCTGCTGCGCAACAACCGTGTGGTGATCTTCTCCGCCGGTACCGGCAACCCGTTCTTCACCACCGATTCCGCCGCTTGCCTGCGCGGCATTGAGATCGAAGCGGATGTGGTGCTGAAAGCCACCAAAGTGGATGGGGTCTACTCCGCCGATCCGGTGAAAAACCCGGATGCGACGCTGTATGAACAATTAACCTATCAGGACGTGCTGGAGCGCGAGCTGAAAGTGATGGATCTGGCTGCGTTTACGCTGGCTCGCGATCACGGTCTGCCGATCCGCGTGTTCAATATGAATAAGCCTGGCGCGCTGCGCCGCGTGGTGATGGGTGAGAACGAAGGTACGCTGATCAGCAAATAAGGCTGTTCACACCCCTTTTTCGGAGCGCGTGACGCCAGGCGCCGCGCGTTCTTCGAGTACGATTACGGGCTATACTTGAGTATCGCCTGCCAAGTAACCAGCTTCCAAGGGTTTGCAACGTGACTAATGAAATCAGAAAAGATGCTGATTCACGCATGGAAAAAAGCGTAGAAGCATTCAAAAACCAAATCAGCAAGATCCGCACCGGCCGCGCTTCGCCAAGCATTCTGGACGGCATCATGGTGGAATATTACGGCGCCGCTACGCCGCTGCGTCAACTGGCCAACGTGACCGTGGAAGACTCCCGCACGCTGAAAATCAACGTGTTCGACCGCAGCCTGAGCCAGGCCGTTGAGAAAGCGATCATGAGTTCCGATCTGGGCCTTAACCCGTCTTCCGCCGGTTCTGACATTCGCGTTCCGCTGCCTCCGCTGACCGAAGAACGCCGTAAAGATCTGATCAAGATCGTACGCGGCGAAGCCGAGCAGGGCCGCGTAGCGGTGCGTAACGTGCGTCGCGACGCCAACGACAAGGTCAAGGCGCTGCTGAAAGACAAAGAGATCAGCGAAGACGAAGAACGTCGTTCACAAGACGAGATTCAGAAAATGACCGACGCTTACATCAAGCTGGTCGACGCCGCGTTGGCGGAGAAAGAAAAAGAGCTGATGGATTTCTAATCAGCATCGTGCAGAAAAAAAGCGTCGCCTGGGCGGCGCTTTGTTTTTTGTGGCGCAGATCCCGTTTCATCGTACTGAAAGATCATGGACAAGCGGTGTCCAAGGTTCCACACTGGAGCACCTCCGATCTCATCAGACAGTTATTCAGAGTGAACTCATGAAGCAACTGACCATTCTTGGCTCGACCGGCTCGGTAGGGACCAGCACCCTGGCCGTGGTCAGGGCGAATCCCGAGCGTTTTGCGATCAAAGCGCTGGTGGCCGGCCGCAACGTCGCGGTCATGGCGCAGCAATGCATCGAATTCCGGCCTGCCTTCGCCGCGATGGCGGATGAAAGCGCCGCCCGCGAGCTGCGCACCATTCTGGCGGAAAACGGCGTCGCTACCGAGGTATTGGCCGGGGAGCAAGCGGCCTGCGAACTGGCGGCTTTGGACGACGTCGATCAAGTGACAGCGGCCATCGTCGGCGCTGCGGGGCTGTTGCCGACGCTGGCGGCGATCCGCGCAGGCAAGCAGGTGCTGCTGGCCAACAAAGAGTCGCTGGTCACCTGCGGCCGCCTGTTTATGGACGCGGTGCGGCAAAGCCAGGCGCAACTGCTGCCGCTCGACAGCGAGCACAACGCGATTTTTCAGAGTTTGCCTGAGAGTATTCAGCGCCAGTTGGGATACTCTTCACTGGACAGTCATGGTGTTTCGCGCATCGTGCTTACCGGCTCTGGCGGTCCGTTCCGCACCACGCCGCTGGACCAGTTCGCCGCGATGACGCCGGATCAAGCCTGCGCCCACCCGAACTGGTCGATGGGCCGCAAGATCTCGGTGGACTCCGCCACCATGATGAACAAAGGTCTGGAATACATTGAGGCCCGCTGGCTGTTTAACGCCTCGGCCGAGCAAATGGAAGTGATCCTGCACCCGCAGTCGGTGATTCACTCGATGGTGCGCTATGCCGACGGCAGCGTGCTGGCGCAGCTGGGTACGCCGGATATGCGCACGCCGATCGCCCACGCGATGGCGTATCCGCAGCGCGTGAACTCCGGCGTGGAAGCGCTGGACTTCTGCCGCATCGGTTCGCTGACCTTCGCTGAACCGGAACGCGAGCGTTATCCTTGCCTGTATTTGGCGATCGACGCGTTCGAGGCCGGCCAGGCGGCGACCACCGCGCTGAACGCGGCCAACGAAATCGCCGTGGCGGCATTTTTGCAGCAGCAGATCCGCTTTACCGACATTGCGGCGGTCAACCGCCAGGTGGTGGAGCGTCTCGCGCTGCAGGAACCGACCTGCATCGACGCGGTCTTAGACATTGACCGCCAGGCGCGCGCCGCCGCCGAGGAACGCGTTCGCGCGTTGTGCGGCTGATCACGGCGATTATCCGATTTTGCTCGTAATTCGCGCGTGCCGCCGCGGGGCCGTTTGTTCATGCCCCGCTGAGGTGGTATAGTCTGCGCCACCTGTCAGCGGTTATACCGTTGAATTATGGCCCGATTGGCGCCTTGTGCGCCAATGGCGACCCGGCTGCGTCGGGTATCGCGAGGGCAGGCTGAAAGCCGTGTCGGGCACACGGCTTTTTTTGCGCGTAAGGGCCTGATGTTCCGGAAAGGCAGTTATATTTCTATTGAGGAAATAAGTACGAGTTATGTCGTCCGCAAACCAACAAGAGGCTAATCCATCTTCCCCGGGGCCGCGCCATGTCGCCATTATCATGGACGGTAACGGACGCTGGGCCAAACGTCAGGGCAAGTTACGTGTCTTCGGTCATAAAGCAGGGGTGAAATCGGTTCGCCGCGCGGTCAGTTTTGCCGCCAGCCACCATTTAGATGCACTCACGCTTTATGCCTTCAGCAGCGAAAACTGGAACCGTCCGGTGCAGGAAGTCTCCGCCCTGATGGAGCTTTTTGTCCGCGCTTTGGATAGTGAAGTAAAAAGCCTGCATAAACATAACGTCAGGCTGCGGGTGATCGGCGATATTAGCCGGTTCAGCGCGCGTTTGCAGGAGCGGATCCGCCGCTCTGAAGCACTGACGGAAAATAACGATGGCCTGACGCTCAATATCGCTGCCAACTATGGCGGCCGTTGGGATATCATTCAGGGAGTAAGGGAGCTGGCCGAACAGGTACGGGGCGGTGAGCTGCACCCGGATCAGATCAGCGAGGAATTATTGAGCGAACGGGTTTGCATGAGCGACCTGGCGCCGGTGGATCTGGTTATCCGCACCGGTGGCGAGCATCGCATCAGTAACTTCCTGCTGTGGCAAATCGCCTATGCTGAACTTTACTTTACTGATGTGCTCTGGCCTGATTTCGATGAACTTGTCTTTGAAGGTGCGCTGAATGCATTTGCACAACGTGAGCGCCGCTTCGGGGGAACAACACCTATCGGCGCCGATGCGTCCTAGGGAGAACTTTTGCTGAAGTATCGCCTCATAACTGCTCTGATTTTAATCCCGATCGTTATCGCGGCGCTGTTCCTGTTGCCGCCGCTGGCCTTTGCTCTGGTAACGCTCGTCGTGTGCATGTTAGCAGCCTGGGAGTGGGGCCAATTGGCCGGTTTTACCTCCCGTTCGCAGCGCATCTGGCTGGCGATACTGTGCGGTTTTCTGCTGGCGCTGATGATGCTCAGCGTTCCCGCCTACCATCAATCCGTGCCGCAGGTAAGCGGCTCGCTGTGGCTGTCGCTGGCCTGGTGGCTGGCGGCGCTGCTGCTGGTGCTGTTTTACCCCGGCTCGGCCGCCATCTGGCGCAATTCGCGCCCGCTGCGCCTGCTGTTCGGCCTGCTGACCATCGTGCCGTTTTTTTGGGGCATGCTGGCGCTGCGCCAGTTCGGCTATGAGCAAAACCCGTTTACCGGCGCCTGGTGGCTGCTGTACGTGATGCTGCTGGTGTGGGGCGCGGATTCCGGCGCCTATATGTTCGGCAAGCTGTTCGGCAAGCATAAGCTGGCGCCGAAGGTCTCGCCGGGTAAAACCTGGGAAGGGTTGATCGGCGGGCTGCTGACATCGGCGGTCATTTCCTGGCTGTTCGGCCGCTACGCGCCGCTGAACGTGGTGCCGACCACGCTGTTGGCCTGTTCGGTGATCGCCGCGCTGGCTTCGGTGCTGGGCGATTTGACCGAAAGCATGTTCAAACGCGAAGCGGGCATCAAGGACAGCGGTCATTTGATTCCCGGTCACGGCGGCATACTGGATCGTATCGACAGCCTGACCGCGGCGGTGCCGGTGTTTGCCTGCCTGATGCTGTTGGTGTTTTAATCCGTCAATGACGGAAAGTGAGGGATGATGGTCAGCGTGCTTTGGAACCTGGTGGCGTTTCTGATTGCGCTCGGTATTTTGATTACCGTGCACGAGTTCGGACACTTTTGGGTTGCCCGTCGTTGCGGCGTGCGCGTTGAACGTTTCTCCATCGGCTTTGGCCGGGCGCTGTGGCGCCGCACCGATCGCCAGGGCACCGAGTACGTCATCGCTTTGATTCCGCTTGGCGGCTACGTGAAGATGCTGGACGAGCGCGTGGAGTCGGTGGCGCCGGAAATGCGCCATCAGGCCTTCAACAACAAAACCGTCTGGCAGCGCGCGGCCATCATCAGCGCCGGCCCCATCGCCAACTTCCTGTTTGCTATCCTTGCCTATTGGCTGGTGTTCATCATCGGCGTGCCGAGTTTCCGCCCGGTGATCGGCGAGATCGCGCCGCAATCCATCGCCGCCAAGGCTGAAATTTCGTCTGGCATGGAACTAAAGTCGGTTGACGGCATCGAAACGCCTGATTGGGAGTCAGTTCGTCTGGCGCTGGTGGCGAAGATCGGCGATGCGCAAACCGAAGTCGGCGTCGCGCCGTTCGGCTCTTCGCAGGTCGTGACCAAAACCCTGGATTTGCGCCAGTGGAACTTTGAACCGGACAAGCAGGATCCCGTTGTCGCGCTGGGCATTATGCCGCGCGGCCCGCAGATCGAATCCGTGTTGGCGGAAGTGCAGCCTAACTCGGCGGCGCAAAAGGCGGGTTTACAAGCGGGGGACAGGATCGTTAAAGTCGATGGTCAGGCGTTGGGTCGTTGGCAGACGCTGGTGAAGCGTATCCACGATGGCCCGGGGCAACCGCTGGCTTTGGAGATTGAAAGAAACGGCGCCCCCTTGTCTTTGACGCTGATACCGGATACAAAGCCGGTGGGAAAAGACAAATCGGTGGGGTTTGCAGGCATCATTCCAAAAGTGCTGCCGCTGCCGGACGAGTATAAAACGATTCGCCAGTATGGACCGTTCCCGGCGCTGTATCAGGCCGGTGACAAGACCTGGCAGCTGATGCGGCTGACGGTCAACATGCTGGGCAAATTAATAACCGGTGATGTAAAGCTGAACAACCTGAGTGGCCCGATCTCGATTGCACAGGGAGCTGGGGCGTCAGCCGGAGTCGGGTTCGTGTATTATCTGATGTTCCTGGCGTTGATTAGCGTCAACCTGGGTATCATCAACCTGTTCCCATTACCGGTGTTAGATGGTGGGCATCTCCTCTTCCTGGCGATAGAAAAGCTGAAGGGTGGGCCGGTTTCCGAGCGAGTACAGGACTACAGCTACCGCATAGGTTCGATCGTGCTGGTGTTGTTGATGGGTCTTGCACTTTTCAATGATTTTTCCCGCCTTTAGGGGCGGGGATAGGTTAGGAAGAACGCATAACAACGATGGCGATGAAAAAGTTGCTCATAGCGTCGCTGCTGTTTGGCAGCGCCACCGTATACGGTGCAGACGGGTTCGTAGTGAAAGACATTCATTTCGAAGGCCTGCAGCGAGTCGCCGTCGGTGCGGCGTTACTCAACATGCCGGTTCGCGTCGGCGATACCGTCACTGACGATGACATCAGTAATACCATCCGTGCCTTGTTTGCCACCGGCAACTTCGAGGACGTGCGCGTGCTGCGCGATGGTAATACCTTGATCGTGCAGGTGAAGGAACGTCCTACCATCGCCAGCATCACTTTCTCCGGCAACAAGTCGGTGAAGGATGACATGCTCAAGCAGAACCTGGAAGCCTCC
>NZ_JVEL01000597.1:0-7931 GCF_001076875.1 Serratia sp. 506_PEND | reverse complement strand
CTGCTTAATCGAGCCCTTCGTGGGTGCGGGATCCGTCTTTCTGAATACGGATTACGACGCCTACATTCTCGCCGACATCAATAGCGATCTTATCAACCTGTATAACATCGTTAAGCTGCGCACGGATGACTTCGTGCGCGATGCCCGCACGCTTTTCGCCGATGAATTCAATAACTCGGATCAGTTTTACCTGCTGAGAGAAGAGTTCAATACTAGCACCGAGCCTTACCGCCGGGCGCTGCTGTTCCTGTACCTGAACCGTCACTGCTATAACGGCCTGTGCCGCTATAACCTGCGCGGCGAGTTCAACGTGCCGTTCGGTCGGTACAAGAAACCGTACTTCCCGGAAGAAGAGCTCTACTGGTTTGCCGAAAAATCGCGCAATGCCACTTTTGTCTGCGAGCATTACCGCGATACCATGGCGAAGGCCGTGGCCGGTGCCGTGGTGTATTGCGATCCGCCTTACGCGCCGCTGTCGGCGACGGCGAATTTCACCGCTTACCACACCAACAGCTTCAGCATCGCCGATCAGCAGAGCCTGGCGCATCTGGCGCACCAGCTCTCGGTAGAGAGCCAGGTACCGGTATTGATCTCCAATCACGATACCGAGCTGACGCGCGACTGGTACCAGCATGCTGCGCTGTATGTGGTGAAAGCGCGCCGCACAATCAGCCGCAACATTCTCGGCCGCAGTAAAGTGAACGAGCTTTTGGCGCTGTATCGCTAAGCCGGGGGCACCCCGGCGCATAACAACTCGACCCTACGTTTGGAGAAGCGGATGAAAAAGTTTTTGATTGCCCCGTCCATTCTGTCGGCAGATTTTGCCCGGTTAGGTGAAGATACCGCTAACGTGCTGGCCGCAGGCGGCGACGTGGTGCACTTCGACGTCATGGACAACCACTATGTGCCCAATCTGACCATCGGTCCGATGGTGTGCGAAGCGCTGCGCAACTACGGCATTACCGCGCCGATTGACGTGCATCTGATGGTCAAGCCGGTAGATCGCATCGTGCCAGATTTCGCCAAGGCCGGCGCGTCTTATATCTCTTTCCACCCCGAAGCTTCCGAACATGTCGATCGCACCATTCAGCTGATCAAAGAGCACGGTTGTAAGGCCGGTCTGGTGTTTAACCCGGCGACGCCGCTGAGCTACCTCGATTACGTGATGGATAAAATTGACGTGATCCTGCTGATGTCGGTCAACCCGGGCTTCGGCGGCCAGTCGTTCATCCACGGCACCCTGGACAAGCTGCGCCAGGTGCGCAAACTGATCGACGACAGCGGTCGCGATATCCGCCTGGAAGTCGACGGCGGGGTGAAGGTGGATAACATCGCCGAAATCGCCGCCGCAGGCGCCGATATGTTCGTCGCCGGTTCCGCCATCTTTGGCCAGCCGGACTACCGCAAGGTGATTGACGAAATGCGCAGCGAGCTGGCGAAGGTTACCCATGGCTGATTTCGGCGCGATCCGCGCATTGGCCTTCGATCTGGACGGCACGCTGGTCGACAGCGCGCCGGGTCTGGCGGCCGCCATCGATATGGCGCTGGAAGAGACGGGCCTGCCGCAAGCGGGTGAGGCACGGGTCGGCACCTGGATCGGCAACGGCGCCGACGTGCTGGTGCAGCGCGCGCTGCGTTGGGCGGAGGCGGAAGGCACGCCGGCGCAGTGCAGCCGGCTGCGTGAACGCTTCGACCATTTCTACGCGCAGACCGTCGACAGCGGCAGCCGTTTGTTCCCACAGGTGCAAGAGACGCTGGCCCGCCTGGCCGCGCACGGTTACCCGATGGCGCTGGTGACCAACAAGCCGACGCCGTTCGTGGCGCCGCTGCTGGCATCGTTGGGCATTGGCGACTATTTCTCGCTGGTGATCGGCGGCGACGACGTGACGGAAAAGAAACCGCACCCGGCGCCGTTGTACCTGGTGCTCGGCAAGCTTGGGCTGCGCGCGCATGAGCTGCTGTTCGTCGGCGATTCACGCAACGATATTCAAGCCGCGCAGGGCGCCGGTTGTCCGAGCGTCGGCTTTATCTACGGTTATAACTACGGCGAATCGATCGCCCTGAGCCACCCCGATCGGGTGTTGGAGCGCTTCGCCGATTTGTTGCCCGCTCTTGGGCTGTCATCTTTAGAGAATCAGGAAATTTAAACATGAGTAAGCCCATCGTATTTAGCGGCGCGCAGCCGTCCGGCGAACTGACCATCGGCAACTACATGGGTGCGCTGCGTCAGTGGGTGCAGATGCAGGACGACTACGACTGCATCTACTGCATCGTCGATCTGCATGCCATCACCGTGCGCCAGGACGCCGAGAAGCTGCGCAAGGCCACGCTGGATACGCTGGCGCTGTATCTGGCCTGTGGCATCGATCCGGAAAAAAGCACCATCTTCGTGCAGTCGCACGTGCCTGAGCACACGCAGCTGAGTTGGGTGCTGAACTGTTACACCTATTTCGGCGAACTGAGCCGCATGACGCAGTTCAAGGACAAATCCGCACGCTACGCCGAGAACATCAACGCCGGGCTGTTCAGCTATCCGGTGCTGATGGCGGCGGATATCCTGTTGTATCAAACCAACCAGGTGCCGGTAGGCGAAGACCAGAAACAGCACCTGGAGCTGAGCCGCGACGTGGGCCAGCGTTTCAACGCGCTGTACGGCGACGTGTTCAAAGTGCCGGAGCCGTTTATTCCTAAATCCGGTGCGCGCGTGATGTCGCTGCAGGAGCCGACCAAGAAGATGTCCAAGTCGGACGACAACCGCAACAACGTGATCGGCCTGCTGGAAGATCCGAAAGCGGTGACCAAGAAGATCAAACGCGCAATGACCGACTCGGAAGAGCCGCCTGTCGTGCGTTACGACGTGGTCAACAAGGCGGGCGTCTCCAACCTGCTGGATATCCTCGCCGGCGTGACCGGCAAGAGCATCGCGCAGTTGGAAGCCGAGTTCGAAGGCCAGATGTACGGCCATCTGAAAGGCGCGGTGGCGGAAGCCGTCTCCGGCATGCTGGCTGAGCTGCAGGAGCGCTACCACCGCTTCCGCAACGACGAAGCCTATCTGCAGCAGGTGATGCGCGACGGCGCCGCCAAGGCGCGCACGCGCGCGCAGGAAACCCTGGCGAAGGTCTATCAGGCCGTCGGTTTCGTACCGCCGCAGGCGTAACGCCGGCGCAAATAAAAAAGCGGCCTTAGGCCGCTTTTTTTACGTCGGTATCACGCCATTTGCGCCAGGCTGGCGGGCGATTCCTCGCTGGCGAACCAATTGAGCTTGCTGCGCAGGCTGACCACGCTGCCGACGATGATCAGGCTGGGGCTGGCGGCCTGCAGGGACAAGTCGCCCAGTTGGTGGAGTTCGCCTTCGATCACCCGCTGGCGGCAAGAAGTGCCGTTTTCCACCAGCGCCACCGGCGTGGCGGCCGGCAGTCCGTTCGCGATCAGCCGGCGCTGGATTTCCGTCGCTTGCGACAGCCCCATATAGAACACCAGCGTCTGTTGCCCGGCGGCCAGCGTCGCCCAGTCCAATCCACCGTCGGCCTTGGCGTGGCCGGTCACCAGGCGGACGCTCTGCGCATGGTCGCGGTGGGTGAGCGGGATGCCGCTGTAGGCGGAACAGCCGGAGGCGGCGGTAATGCCCGGCACCACCGAGAACGGCACGTTGGCGTCCGCCAGCGTCTCCAGCTCTTCGCCGCCGCGGCCGAAGATAAAGGGATCGCCGCCCTTCAGGCGTACCACGCGTTTGCCTTGCAGCGCCTGCTGCAGCAGGATTTGGTTGATCTGTTCCTGCGGCACGCAGTGGTGCCCGGCGCGTTTGCCGACGAAGATGCGCTCGGCGTCGCGGCGCACCAGCGTCATGATCTCTTCGGAGACCAGCCGGTCGTAAACCACCACGTCGGCCTGCTGGATCTGTTGCAGCCCTTTCAGCGTCAGCAAACCGGCATCGCCTGGCCCGGCGCCCACCAGCACCACTTCACCGCGATCTTCCCGTTGTTCGCTGAACAACTGCTCGAGCTGGCGTTCGGCCAGCGCGGCGTCGCCGTTGGCCAGCGATTGCGCCAGCCGATCGTGGGCGAACAACCTTTCCCAGAAGCGACGGCGTGCGCCGAGGCCGCTGAAGCGTTGTTTTACCCGCTGCCGCAGCGAGCCGCCCAGTTGGGCCAGCTTGCCGAGGTGCTGCGGCAGCATCGCTTCCAGCTTCTCGCGCAGCAGCCGCGCCAGCACCGGCGCTTTGCCGCCGGAGGACACCGCCACCATGATCGGCGAACGATCGATAATCGACGGCATGATAAAGCTGGCGCGTTTCGGATCGTCGACCACGTTGCAGAACACCCGTTGCTGGTTGGCGCACTGGTATACCCGCGTGTTGACCTCCAGCCGGTCAGTGGCGGCGATCACCAGCCATTTTTCCGCCAGCAGGGCCGGGCTGAATTCGCCTGCGGCCAGCGTCAACCGGCCTTCTTCCGCCCACAGGCGGAACTGCGGGGTGAAGTCCAGGGCGTTGACGGTCAGCGCCGCGCCGGCGTCCAGCAGCAGGCGCGCCTTGCGTTCGGCGATCTCGCCGCCGCCGACCAGCAGACAGGCTTTATGTTGCAGTTGGCAGAAAATCGGCAGGTAGTCCATCGGCACTCCTCGGGGTCATCAGGGTGGGGGGCGAAATGCGCCCCCGAAAACTCAGGCGGTCTGACGTGCGGCGGCTTTCGCCGCCAGCGGGCGTTCGGCGCGCGGCGTGGCGTACCAATACCCCAGGCCCATCAGCACCGAGCCGGACAGGATGTTGCCCAGCGTCACCCACAGCAGGTTGTGGCCAATGCCGGCGAGGGTGTAGGCCTCGCTGTGGTTGCCAAACCAGGAGAGGGCGAACAGCGTCATGTTGGCGACGGAGTGTTCGTAACCCGAGGCGATAAAGGCCAGCAGGCACCACCAAATGGCGATGAACTTGGCGGCGCCTTCAACGCGGATCGCCATCCAAATCGCCAGACAAACCAGCCAGTTGCACAATACGCCCTTGAAGAACAGCACCTCGGCCGGCGCGGTGGTTTTCGCCAGCGCGGCGCTGTGCACCAGACTGGTATCCACCGGCAGCAGGCTGCCGCCGCCGTAGTAATACATCAGCGCCACCAGCACCGAGCCGAGCAGGTTGCCGAGCCAGGTTTGCGGCAGCACCGCCCACATCTGGCTTTGGCGGATGGTGCCGGCCTTGACGCCGAGCGTCAGGAACATCGTATGGCCGGTGAACAGCTCGGAACCGGCGATGATCACCAGCGTCAGCGCGATGCCGAAGGTGGCGCCCATCACCAGCGGCCGCACGCTTGGGTCGACCAGGTTGCCGAGGGTGAAGATCAGGATGATGCCGAGGCCGACGTAGGCGCCCGCCATCGCCGAGCTGATCCAGAAGCCGAGCGGGCTCTCCTTCGCCAGGCGGACGATGCGCGCCGCGTTGACGGCGCATTTGTTGATCGTATCGGTAAACATGTTGCCTCCCGAAAGGTTATGCCGCGACTTGCACGATGCCGTCGACCACCCGGCTGGTGAAGCTGGCAACGGAACGGTTGTCATCTTCCAAACAGTGGCCGTCGTACAGGCGGAAATGCTGTTTCTTCAGCGGGCTGGCGACCCACAGCTCGCCCTGATGCTCGGCGATGAGGCCGCGCGACAGCACGCTGGCCTGGGCGAACGGGTCGATATTGCTGATGGCGAACACCTGCTCGTCGGCATAGGGGCGGAACACCGCCACCTGCCGATCGCCGATCAGGGCGCACACGCCGGTGCCGGGCAGAATGTCGGCGACGGGACAAACGGTAATCCACTGGCTCATGCGTGGCTCTCCTCGGTATCGATCAGGGTGACGGGAATGCGCTCGTCAGGGCGGGCCGGGCGGTGCTGGTCGCGTTCGGCCACCACCTGCACGTTCGGATCGCGCAGCGGGCTGTTGATGAAGTGGGCGAAGCGCAGCTGCGTTTCCGGGTGCTCGACGGTCTCTTTCCACTCGCAGACCACCGCGTCGCGCAGGCGGGCGATCTCGGCTTCCAACTGCGCGTTGATGCCGAGCTTGTCGTCGACGATCACCTTGCGCAGGTAATCGATGCCACCTTCCAGGCTCTCCAGCCATACCGAGGTACGCTGCAGCTTATCGGCGGTGCGGATATAGAACATCATGAAGCGGTCGAGGTAACGCACCAGGGTTTCGCGATCGAGGTCGGCGGCCAGCAGGTCGGCGTGGCGCGGTTTCATGCCGCCGTTGCCGCAGACATACAGGTTCCAGCCGTTCTCGGTGGCGATGATGCCGACGTCCTTGCCCTGCGCTTCGGCGCATTCACGGGTGCAGCCCGAGACGCCGAACTTCATTTTGTGCGGGGTGCGGATGCCTTTGTAGCGATGTTCCAGCGTGACGCCGAAACCGACGCTGTCGCCGACGCCATACCGGCACCAGGTGCTGCCGACGCAGGTTTTCGCCATGCGCAGCGCCTTGGCGTAAGCATGGCCGGTTTCAAAGCCGGCGGCGAGCAGCTTGCGCCAGATGGCCGGCAGGTCGTCTTTTTGCGCGCCGAACATGCCGATGCGTTGCGAACCGGTCATTTTGGTGTACAGGTTGTACTCCTTGGCGATTTGGCCGATGGCCAGCAGGCCGTCCGGGGTGATTTCGCCGCCGGCGGAGCGCGGGATCACCGAGTAGGTGCCGTCTTTCTGGATATTGCCGAGGAAGTTGTCGTTGGTATCCTGCAGCGGCGTATGCTGCGGCTTGAGGATGTATTCGTTCCAGCACGAGGCCAGCAGCGAGCCGACGGTCGGCTTACACACTTCGCAGCCGTAGCCTTTGCCGTATTTGGCCAGCAGCGCCTCGAACGACCTGATGCCTTCGACGCGGATCAGGTGGAACAGCTCCTGGCGCGAATAGGCGAAGTGTTCGCACAGGTGATGGTTGACCTCGATGCCTTGCTTGCTCAGCTCGGCGTTCAACACCTGGGTGAGCAGCGGGATACAGCCGCCNCGGCCTTCAGCGCCGCCACGGTGTGGCAGCCTTTGTTGACCGCCTGGATGATGTCGCCTTTGCTGACGTCGAAGCAGGAGCAGATCTGCGCGCTTTCCGGCAACGAATCCACGCCGATGGCCGGTTTGCTGCCCGCATGAGCCGGCAGGATCAGGCCGTCCGGGTTCTCCGGCAGCGCGATGCCGTTCAGCGCCAGCTGCAGCAGGTTGCCGTAGTCGCTGGTGTCGCCCACCAGCACCGCGCCGAGCAGGGTTTTGTTGTCGGCGCTGACCACGATGCGTTTGTAGACTTCTTTGCTTTCATCCAGATAAACGTAGCTGCGGGCGCCTTCGGTGCGGCCGTGGGCATCGCCGATGCCGCCGACGTCCACGCCCAGCAGTTTCAGTTTGGCGCTCATGTCGGCGCCCTGGAAGCCGTTTTCGCGGCCCAGCAGGCGATCGGCGGCCACCTGCGCCATTTTGTATCCCGGCGCCACCAGGCCGAAGGTGCGATCGCGCCAGGCGGCGCACTCACCGATGGCGTACACGTCCGGATCCGACGTCTGGCAGCTGTCGTTGATGGCGATGCCGCCGCGGCGGCCGATCTCCAGCCCGCACTGGCGCGCCAGCTTGTCCTGGGCGCGGATGCCGGTGGAGAACACGATGAAATCCACTTCCAGCAGGCTGCCGTCGGCGAAATGCAGGGTTTTGCGCGCCGTGCCGCCACCGTTGACGATCTCCTGGGTATTTTTGCCGGTGTGCACCTTGACGCCCATGCGCTCGATCTTGCGGCGCAGCTGGTCACCGCCCATCGGGTCGAGCTGTTCGGCCATCAGCACCGGAGCGAACTCGATCACGTGCGTTTCCACCCCCAGGCTTTTCAGCGCGCCGGCGGCTTCCAGCCCCAACAGCCCGCCACCGACTACCGCGCCGCGTTTGCTGCGGCGCGCACAGGCTTCGATGGCGTTCAGGTC
>NZ_JVEL01000596.1:0-2944 GCF_001076875.1 Serratia sp. 506_PEND | reverse complement strand
GTGTAAAGGAGATGCTCTACCAACTGAGCTAATCGCCCCGTCTTGTTGGAGTCGCATTATAGGGATAGTTCAAAGTGAGTCAACGCTTTTTAAAATGATTTCAATCGTTCGCCGCAAATTTAGGCAGGGCGCGATAATTATCGCCAGCAGCGCCGATTCTTTGCGCGATGCTATGCGAAACTCGCCGCAAAACGCGCGAAATCGACCGGCGCAATATCGTGTCGGCGTTGAGGAATTAGCGCGTGGTGATACAATGTCGTCCACTCTTTTTTCAATTCCGAGCAATCGTCGGCAACCGCCGACACGCGTTGCGTAATAAGGCAGTGAACCCAATGAAAATCAAAACCCGTTTTGCACCGAGCCCGACCGGCTATCTTCACGTCGGCGGCGCGCGTACCGCACTTTATTCCTGGTTGTTCAGCCGCCATGCGGGCGGTGAGTTCGTTCTGCGTATCGAAGATACCGATCTGGAACGTTCGACCCAGGACGCGATCGACGCAATTATGGATGGCATGAACTGGTTGAACCTGGATTGGGATGAAGGCCCGTATTTCCAGACCAAGCGTTTCGATCGCTACAACGCGGTCATCGATGAGATGCTGGAGCAGGGCACGGCGTATAAATGCTATTGCTCCAAGGAACGTCTGGAAGCGCTGCGCGAGAAGCAGATGGAAAACGGCGAGAAGCCGCGTTACGACGGCCACTGCCGCGACAGCCAGTGCAGCCACACCGACNCGAGCCGCACGTGGTGCGCTTCCGTAACCCGCAGGAAGGCTCGGTGATCTTCGACGACAAAATTCGCGGCCCGATCGAATTCAGCAACCAGGAGCTGGACGATCTGATCATCCGCCGCACCGACGGTTCGCCAACCTATAACTTCTGCGTCGTCGTCGATGACTGGGACATGGAAATCACCCATGTGATCCGCGGTGAAGACCACATCAACAACACCCCGCGCCAGATCAACATTCTCAAAGCGCTGGGCGCGCCGGTGCCGGAATACGCGCACGTGTCGATGATCCTCGGCGACGACGGTAAAAAACTGTCCAAGCGCCACGGCGCGGTGGGCGTCATGCAGTATCGCGACGACGGCTATCTGCCGCAGGCGCTGCTGAACTACCTGGTGCGTCTGGGCTGGTCCCACGGCGATCAGGAGATCTTCTCCATCGATGAGATGAAAGAGTTCTTCACGCTGGAAGCGATCAACAAATCCGCCAGCGCGTTCAACACCGAGAAGCTGCAGTGGCTGAACCACCACTACATCAACCATATGCCGGCGGAAGAAGTGGCGGTGCATCTGGCATGGCACGTTGAGCAACTGGGCATTGAAACCCGCAACGGCCCGGAACTGAAAGACATCGTCAAGCTGCTGGGCGAGCGTTGCAAAACGCTGAAAGAGATGGCGGAGTCTTGCCGTTACTTCTACGCAGATTTCAGCGAGTTTGACGCCGACGCCGCCAAGAAGCACCTGCGCCCGGTCGCGCGTCAGCCGCTGGAAGCGGTGCGCGCCAAGCTGGCCGCCATCACCGTCTGGACGCCGGAAAATGTGCATGACGCCATTCAGGGCACGGCGGATGAGCTGGGTGTCGGCATGGGTAAAGTCGGCATGCCGCTGCGCGTCGCGGTGACCGGCGCCGGCCAGTCGCCAGGCATGGACGTGACCGTGCATGCGATCGGCCAGAAGCGTTCGCTGCAGCGCATCGACATGGCGCTGGCTTACATCGCCGAGCGTGAAGCGCAAGCCTGATTAGGTTGATACGCCATAAATGAAAAAGCCCCGTGGAGCAATCCCGGGGCTTTTTTTATTGCTTGCTGTCAGGCTTGCTCGCCGGCCGGTAAGCCCGGACGGTAGGCGAGGAAATACATCAGCCCGACAAAGCCGGCGCCGCCCAGCGCATTGCCGAGAAATACCGCGACGAAATTAGGCAGGTACTGCTCCCAGCCCATGCCACCGGCAAAGATGGCCGCCGGGATGATGAACATGTTCGCCACCACGTGCTGGAAGCCGATGGCGACAAAAGCCATGACCGGGAACCACATGCCGATCACTTTNGCCCGGCACATCCTTGCTGGCGAAGGCTAACCACACCGCCAGGCACACCAGCCAGTTGCAGCCGACGCCGGAGATGAAGGCGTGCAGGAAGTCCGCATCCACTTTGGCCTGCGCGATCGCCAGCGTCTTATGCAAAAACGCGCCTTCGGTCAGGCCCAGCAGGTGGCCGAAAAAGTAGGCGACGGCCACGCTGCCGGCCAGGTTGGCCAGGGTGACCCAAAACCAGTTGCGCAGCACGGCGATAGCGGGAATTTCACGGGCAAACCAGGCCATCGGCAAGGTCATCATGTTGCCGGTCAACAGTTCGCCGCCGGCCAGAATGGTCAGGATCAGACCGATAGGAAAGACCGCTGCGCCCAACAGCGCGCCGAAAGAGCCCCATTCGGCCGGCAGGGTGCCGATGACGTGAATATCCAGCAGGAAGCCGGTGGCGATAAAGGCGCCGGCGAGAAAGCCCAGAATCAGCAGATTAGCGAGCGGGGCGCGGCTTTTGTTTACCCCGGCCTGAACGGCGAGGGCGGCGATTTCTTTTGGTGAATGCAAAGACATGACGGACTCGGTTTATAGTAATGAAGTTTATGGCGCGGGCAGTCTATGCCGCTCGGGAGTCCGACTCAAGCGCATTTCGCTAACATTTCGTTAATTAAAAATCAACGTGATATGCAGGGTCTTTCGCCATTTTGAGATGTAGCGCGCAAAATGGATGAACTCTGCGCAAAGTGATGATTTTTTGGCGCCAAAGATGCTGATTTGGCGGCTTTTTCAACGCTTGATTCAGTAATTCAATTTAGCCGTTGACAGCTTTGAGCGGGTTTCATATTATGCGCCCCGTTCACAGCACAAAGTGATTGTGGAACGGGGCTATAGCTCAGCTGGGAGAGCGCTTGCATG
>NZ_JVEL01000595.1:0-341 GCF_001076875.1 Serratia sp. 506_PEND | reverse complement strand
CCCGGTCAAATCAAACAACGTGTTATTCTGGCCCAGGAAAAAATCGCTGTAACCGGACCAGGTGAACAGGCGCGGTACCGTGCCGGCATGCGTATCACGCAGCACAAACACGCTGTCAAAACTTTGCCCGGTTTCATCCTGTACCCGCAAATCCGGTGGCAGCATCGCGGTAGCCCGTACCATCAGTCCCTGATACACCCGCTGATATAATGGCAGACGACTCAGCTCCTGCTGTGCGTCAGCGACAGGCTGTGCAAAAGGCTTCCAGGCGGCTATCGCGTCAGGATCCTGTTGTCCACGCGCGTGATGCCAGTCGGTGTGCCTGAGGGCATAATCCAGAT
>NZ_JVEL01000594.1:15231-18047 GCF_001076875.1 Serratia sp. 506_PEND | reverse complement strand
TGTAGCCGGCTCCGCCAGTAACTAAAACCGCCATACAAACCCCTCACTCGCGCCCAACGCGCTCAAGAAAAACAGCCGTCTAAAGCCATAGGCTTATTTTAAATAAAACGTAGAATCACGCATCCTTTTCGATCATCAAAGGTTTACGGCTCATCGACCGTAAAGCACCATAAACGGCAACGGTCGCGCTCTCTCGTCGCGTCATGACTCTGGCAGCTGAGAGCCGTTCAGGCCGAACTCAGCCATCACTGCGTGCTGAAAAATACGGATTAAAACCGCCAGCACGCCGCGCGCTCTGCGTTATCACACAGCTTAACTGCGCCGGAGGCAGCGATTGAATACAACCGGTTGATACAGCGCCATCGCCCCTCTGGCAAACGAACGAAAATCAGGCCAGCGGCCACCGACCGATAACATAACGCAACAAAACAAAAAGAGCAGCTTTACGCTGCTCCCTTTCAGATAAATACTCGCCTCATCGCAAAACCGGACTAGCGACTGCGGGCAAAATACTGCGCGACCCGCATAACATCTTTTTCATCCAACGTACCGGAATCGCTCAGCAAGGTGATCCATGATTTGATGTAGGCGTACTTGGCGGAAGCCAGATCGCGCTGGGCGCTATAGAGCTGCTGTTCGGCGTTGAGCACATCGACGTTGACGCGTTGCCCGGCCAGTACGCTCTGCCGAGTCGCCGTCACCTGTGTAGTAGCCGATTGTACCGCCAACTCGTAGGCCGCCACCTTGGCGCGGCTGCTGATGCACAAATTGTATTGCTTGCGCAGATCGTTGAGCGTGGTGCCCGTCTGTGCATCCATTTCATACATCGCCTGGCCATAGCGCGCCGCCGCCTGCCGGGTCGACGCCGAAACGCCGCCGCCGGAATAAATAGGCATGCTGACCTGCACGCCGATGCTGTCGGTACGGTATTTCTGGTTAACCGTATTATCGCTGCTGGAGTCGTTTTCCGAATGCGAAGCATACAGCTGAACCTGAGGCATAAAGCCCGCACGATTCCTTTCGACATCATACTTGGCGGCGTCCACGCCATGACGCGACGCGGCCAACACCGGGTTGTTCTCCAGCGCGATCTTTTGCCACTCTTCGAACTTGGACGGGATCAGCGGCGCCACCTTAAACTTGCCCGGACGCAAAACCTGCAATTCATCCAGTTGGTTCAGCGGCATGCCGATAATCACTTCCAATTCGCGCTGGGCGGCGTCCAGCGCATCGCGCGCTTCGATTACCTGCGCTTCGGCCAGGCTGTAGCGCGCCTGGGTTTCCGATACGTCGGTAATGGTGCCTTCACCGGCGCTCATCAGGCGATCGTTCAAGGTCAACTGTTCCTTGTAAGCCGCCTTTTGCGCTTCGGCCAACGCGATTTGATCCTTGGAATAGGCCACTTCGACATAGGCGTTAATCACCCTAACCGCAAGATCCAGCAACTTGCCGCGATAGCGCTCGTCCGACATCATCGTCTGCGCCACGCCTGCTTTGTAGCGCGCGTACGCTTCATAGTCGAACAGCGGCTGCGTCAGCGTGATCGAACTGGAATAACTGCGATATTGCTGCCGCCGGGTGACCTCCGAAACATTGCCGAAAAAGTCGCTCTGCGGATATTTTTGCGTCTGCCAATTGCGCGGTGAATTCTGATAGTTCAACGACACCTTCGGCAGCAGCCCCGCCCTACCGATGTTTTCGTTCTCATCTCCCGCTTCTTTCTCTTTTATAGCCGCCCGGAAGGTCGGGTCCTTTTCTAATGCCAGCGAATATGCGTCTAAAATCCCTATCGAATAAACCGGCGCAGATATCGCAAACAAAAGGGTGCCGATAACCAGACCGGCAGCCTGTCGTTTTGATTGAATCAAAATTATTCCTCGGTTAATGAAGTATGAGCGCGATCCAAAATAGGTTTAAACAGATAGCTCAGCAGCGAGCGCGAGCCCGTTTTCACGAACACCTCGACCGGCATCCCCGGCTTGATGTCCTCGCCACTGAGCATCTTCATGCCCTCCGGCGAGACCGTGACCTGCATCTGGTAGTAAGGTTCTCCATTGGATTTGTCGACCAGGCGGTCGGCGGAAACCAACGTGACCGTCCCCGGAATTTTCGGGGTTTTGTTTTGGTTGAAGGCGGTAAACATCAGATCCACCGGCAACCCGTTGTACACCTTGTCGATCAAATCGACTTTCAGGCGAGAATCCACCACCAGCGTCGCCTGGCTGGGCACAACGTCCATCAGGTGGTCACCCGCTCCCACGACGCCCCCCTGAGTGAAAATATTCAATCCGACCACGGTGCCATCCACCGGTGAGATGATGGCGGTGTTGCCCAGATCGAAGTCGGCCATTTGCAGCTTGTTGCGGAACTCGCTGGCGTCCATTTGGGTTTGCGCCAGTTGCGTCCTGACCTCGCGCTGATAGTCGGCGAAGCGTTGATCGATGCGCTGCTGAGATTCCTGCAGCTGCTTTTGCAATTGACCAATCCGCCCGATGGTTTCATCGATGCTGCTGTTCACCTCAGCGAACTGGCGCTGGACTTCCAGATAACGATTGCGCGGCAAATAACCGTCCGCCGCCAGTTGCTTCATGCTGTTCATCTGCTCACGCAGGCTGGAAAGTTGGATCTGCTTGTTGGCGCGCGAATCCTGCAGGCCTTTCAACTGGAAGCGGATCCCATCCATCGACTGCTTATAACCGTCAATTTCACTTTGCAGCCCCTGGCGGCGAGAGGCGAACAGCTGCGTTTGCAACGCGATGATTTCGGCCACGCGCGGCTGATCCTTAACCTGGGTGAAAACAGGGGAAAAAGTGACC
>NZ_JVEL01000594.1:0-15131 GCF_001076875.1 Serratia sp. 506_PEND | reverse complement strand
CGCGTTCAGCCAGTAAACGCCCTTCGGTGGCCAGCGTGGTGTAGTACTGATCGCGCAGCGAATCAACCTGAGCCTGCGCCTGCACCTGGCTCAATTGCACCAGAACCTCACCGGCTTTCACCTTGTCGCCGTCTTTCACCGCGATATTCTTGATGATGCCGCTGGCCGGGGCCTGCACCGTTTTGCGGTTGCCGGAAACGGTTACCGAGCCCGGTGATGCCACCCCTTTATCCAGAGGCGCGAACGCTGCCCAGGCCAAAAATCCGAACAGACCAATTCCCACTACCAGCCAGCCCATCCGGGTAAACCGCCGTTCATCCTGCGGGATCTCTTCAATATACGAGTCTTGCGGCTCGCCAATATGCGTCGACATACCAACTCCTTTACACTGCGGACGGCAATGAAGCCATCAGGCAATTCACGGCTTAATTAATTTGCGTTTTTGGGATGTTGCCTTCATCCGGCTCAGAATTTACCGCCCTCACCGCTTGCTGAGGCTGTTGCGTCTGCGCTTTTTGCGCATTGGCCAACGCCTGAAGCACTTGTTGAGTCGGGCCGAACGCGTTGACGTTGCCATTCACCAACAGCAACAACTTGCTGGTCATCGACAGCAAATTGGTGCGATGGGTAATCAGAACCACCGTTTTATTACGTTGCTTGAGGAACATAATGGCCTGGTTCAACGCTTTCTCGCCCGCATCATCCAGATTGGAGTTAGGCTCATCCAATACCACCAGCGAAGGGTCGCCGTACAATGCGCGCGCCAGGCCGATACGCTGTTTCTGTCCACCGGACAACCCAGCGCCACCGTTGCCGAGCACCGAATCGTAGCCGTTAGGGAAACGCAGGATCAGTTCGTGCACACCGGCCAGCTTAGCGGCTTCAATGACTTTCTCTGAATCGATATCGTTAAAGCGAGCGATATTCTCGGCGATAGTCCCGGCAAACAGCTCAATGTCCTGCGGCAGATAGCCGATATACGGCCCCAATTCATCCTTGTTCCACTGATAGATGTCGGCATTATCCAACCGAACAATCCCTTCACTGACCGGCCAAATGCCGACCAGCAAACGCGCCAGCGTCGATTTCCCCGACGCGCTCGGGCCAATGATCCCCAGCACGTCACCGGGCTGGATGGCAAAAGTCACGTTATGCAATACCGCATCGCCTTTGGAGCCCGGCGGCGTGGCGGTGACGCCTTCTACAGCGAGTACCCCTTCCGGACGCGGCAAGGACATACCGGTGCCACGTTGCGGGTGCGTTTCCAGCAGCTTGACCAACCGGCCATAAGAAAGCTTTGCCGCGCTGTAGCTCTTCCAGACGTTAATAACCTGCTCAATCGGCGCCAGCGTTCGCCCCATCAGAATGGAGCCGGCGATCATCATACCGGGCGTGATGTGCCCATCGATCGCCAGCCAGCCCCCCAGCCCCAGCACCAGCGATTGCAGCGACATGCGCACAAACTTGGTGATCGATGTGACCCGCGATGCCCGTTCGCTGGCGATGCGCTGACTGTTCAAAAACCGCTGGTGCAGACCGAACCACCGGCGTTTCAGGTTAGGCAACATCCCCAAAGCCTCGATCACTTCGGCATTTCGCAGATTGGTGCTGGCCAGCGTACCGGACATAATCGACAGCTTGCTGGCCTCCGCCAGCGGCTTTTTCGACACCATTTCGTTGATCACCGCCAATGCGATCAGCAACAGCGCACCGACCAGGGCGAAAAGCCCCAACCAAGGATTAAACAGGAATATCACCAACAGATAGATCGGAAACCACGGCGCATCAAAGAAGGCGAACAGCGCGCTGCCGGTGAGGAATTGGCGCAGATTGGTCAAGTCACTCAGCATCTGGCCGGCGTCGGAAGAACCGTTTTTCAGATTCGCCTCGTAGGCCGCAGTGTAGACTCGCGTGTTGAGACGCATATCCAGCTGACTGCCGATACGGATCACCACCATGCTGCGCACGTATTCCAACAGCGACATCATGCCGAACATGCCCAACATGATCAGCGTCAGCATCAACAGCGTGATTTCATTACGCGAAGGAAGCACCCGGTCGTAAACCTGGAGCATATAGATAGAAGGAACTAGCATTAATAAATTAATAAATGCGGTAAATATGCCAACGGTCCAAAAAACCTTACTGCGAGTCCGTATAACATCCGCAATTTCATTGCGCGGTATAAATTGATTCACTTTCTGCCCTTACATCATGTGCACTGTCAGTCAAAATCCGCATTGGACTCTTATAAGGAAAATCCTAAAAAGGGAAAAAATAAAATAAATCCTAAAGAACCCCCACCCCAGACATGCTCGAGACTGCAGATACTTTTTCTAACTATAGGTAGAGAAAGCGGATATCAGCAAGGCCGTAAGCAAAAAAAAACGCCTCACGAACCACAGAAAAAAACGAATGAAAACAGCAGGGTAAATAGTAGGCAGGGCAAAGCGAGTTTAGTGCGAAAGGGAATAAACCAGAGATAATGACGTGGTTCACAAAATTCAAAGAATACGGGGTGTTCACACACCCCGTATTATTTATTGGCTAACAGTTTCAATGGGAATTATTTCCCACTGGAACCCCTACTTACGCGTAGTGCAGCGTATCCACCAATTGCTGGTGGTTCTGCCCGGTCAGGTATACCACGGTATCGTTGAGATCCAGCGCATGGTTATCGTTGTTGTCGATAATCACATAAGAGCTGGCAGTATTACCGCCACCGCTGAATACTACGGATGCCACACCCACTTTCGACGTCAGCGAGTTGCTGCTGTCCAGACCGAGAATGCCGCCCAGCAGGCCGATAACGCCGTTGGTCAAACCGCCCACCAGCGTCCCCAACAGCGCATCCAGTGTGTCTGCGGAACGTGTGCCGTAGTCCGCGACCGCCGTGCCGGTGGCGTCATTGGAGATAGTCAGGCCGCCATGGTTAACATCGACAATCTTGTCTTTAAGGCTGCTAAAGTCCTTGATGGTCACACCCGCCTGGGTGTTACTCGCCTTGATGTCATAGGTGTTGGCACCTGCGCCACCGGTCAGCGTGGTGTTGCCAATCACGCCCAGGGTATCGGCAGCACTGGAACCTTCTACGGTCATTTGGTAACCGTTCAGGCCCAACGCCGTCAACACCGGCGCCAACAGGTTGGTGGTAATGACGCTCAGCGGCAGAATGTTCAGCAACTGAATGATGATACCGTCACCGGTACCGCCATGGCTGGAGTCGAGATTCAGACCCGTGGTGTTGGTGGACGCATTGATATCACGCACGTTGCTGAAACCGCTGCCCAGCGTCAGATCCAGCGCGTGGTCACCGGTCACGTTGATGGTCTGAACCTGCGCATTGGTACCGGCCAAGGACAGAATGTTATCGAAGTTGCCGGTACCACCTGAGGCCACGTTCACCGTGCTCAGCGCGGTACCCAACAGGGCGCTGCTGCTGCTGTTCAGGGTGATGGCGCCGGCATTCACATTGGCGGAACTCACTGCATCGAAGTTGATGTTGAAGTGATCGGTGGCGTTCTGCACGAAGGTGAAATTCAGCGTACTGGCGGAGGTCGCGTCCCCTTTCACTTCCAGCTGCGCGGCGTTGCCGCCGGCGGCGTTGATGACGTTGACGTTAGCCAGACCGGAGATCACAAATCCTTGCGTGCCCAGATTAGTGGCCGCCGCGTTCTGCGTAACCGTGCCGCCGGTAGTGCCTTCAACCGTAGATGTACCGTTGGTCAGCCCAAAGTCAAAGGTGTTGGTTGGCGTGGTCACGCTGGTGGTGGTCGGAGAACCAATCAGCGGTGTCGTAATCAGCGTACCAACGGACTTGCCGATATAGCCGGTCAGGTCGATCTTCTCGAAATTCGAGAAGTTATTGGCGTTGCTGGTCACTGTGCTGGTGCGAACGCCCAGGGCGTTCTGGTTGGTCACCACGGTTTTGGTAATGAAGTTGGCGGAGATGGAGTCCGTACCCGCGCCGCCGTCAGCCTTAACCGTGTTGGCCACGCTGTTCGCACCGCCCGAAACCCCGTTCCCTGCCCAGTGCAGGCTGTCGTTGCCGGCGCCAAGGTTAAACTGCGCCGTGCCGGCCGCAATGTTTGCCGCCGATGTGACGACTACGTCATCCGCACCCGAACTGGCATTCAAGATGACGTTGCCGTTATTGACGGTGATATCTACGCCTGGATTAACGCCGTTGTCAGACAGGTTGACCGTTGCTGCGCTGGTGCCGTTAATGGTTAGATTCGCCAGATGGTCGGCGAACTTCAGGTTCACGGTGCTGGCGGCATTGGCGTTCAGTTGGACATTCGTCAGTACCGCTGTTTCGGCGTTGCTGATTTGATGCGACGTGCCGGTGTTGACGGTACCGGTTGCGTTACCGCCGGCGGCTGTTGCTGTCAAAGACGCGAAGGTTTTGTATAGCAGGCTGGTACCAATGTCGAACTCGAAACCATGTTGCTGCGTTACCGTTGCTGCGTCCGTCGCTGAGGAGCCGCGGAGATCGTTGATAATAGCCTGAGTGATAAGTGATTTATCAGAGCCAAGCGCGCTATAGGTGGCTAACTGGGTAGCCGTTGCCGCTACGCCGTGCACAGCGGTAAATACGTGTTGAATGAAGTCGTCGCCGGTCAGTTGACCGCCTTTGCGCTGGAACTCCGCAGACCCGACCAGTTTGCCAATCAGGCTGCTGTATGAGGTACCGGCTGCCAATTGCTTACTCCAGGTATCCAAACCGGAAGCATCGACACCGCGCTCCGCCACTCCCAGATAAACCGCTGCGACCTGTTCCTGGTATGACAGTCCCGGAAGTTGCCCTGCCTGATAGACCGTTGTAGCGCTGTTGAAGTGTTGCTGTGCGGTTTGGTCACCTGCCGCTACGGTGCCGCGCAACGCTTCGATAATATCGACCAGAACGTCAGCACGAGTAGAACCGTTTTGCAGCAGAGCGAGGTAGCTGGAGGCTTCTGCCGCGGTAGGCGCACGCTCATAACCAAACTGGAACAAGCGAGCAATGAATGCATCATCCGTCAGCGACGTGAGGAATGCACGACCACTGATATTCGCCGCAGCTGCCTGAGTCAGCGTCATACCCGCGTTGATTTTTGCACCAAAGTAGTTAACCGCGTCAGCGGTGGCTGTCGAGCCGATAACATGCAGAATCGCCTGGATATCTGCCGCCCCCTGCCCCAGAGCACTCGTGGACGCCGAAGGATACAACAGCGAGTCGACTTTGTTTTCGAAAGCCGCCTGTTGCGCCAAGATAGTCGCATCGCTACCGGTATAGTTCAGCAGTCCATTGACGACATTAGAAACCGCCGAGCTCAACGTGTTGCCATTCAGGAAGTCCGTCAGCTGTTGAGATGTCGCTGCAGTGCCGTACTCGCGCGTGTAAATAATCTGCAGAATTTCCGAATCGGTTTTCCCGGAGTAAAGCGCAGCGCCAGAGGTAGAGCTGATCAAGGCTTGCGCCAGCGACGCTGGCGTTTTTGCACCCGTTTGAAGCTGCTGCCCATAAGTATCGATCTCGGTGAGAGACGGAGTGCGCCCCAATACCGAATAGAAGATCGCCGCTGCCTGATGCTGAGAAACTAAAGAAGCCATAAAAAACTCCTAACCAAAGTGAGATAAGGTAAAAATAAGACCCAGACAACTATCGTCAGCAGCATCAACAACTTAGTCGCCGCATCAAAGAGAGGATTGGGTTTGCACATAGATTCAAGACTGAATTAGTAGCTGTGAAATTAAGCTTATCTAAATAGCTCCTTTGGGCGCCCATAAGTATAAAATTAGTAAAGTCGCTAAAAGCCGGATCTGTCAAGGAAAGCACTAAGATTATTATTACTTCGATTAAAAACATTGGGATAGCCATTAACACGATGGCAAAAAAAGGATTTTTCAACCCGATAACGAAAGCCTGAAATACAGATGAGAATTTTATCGTTCCAGGCGATATCGGCGAAGCAAACCTTTCGGGTAGGCCATTAAAAACCATACAAAAAAGATGACATAATTGGGATTGGGAGAACTGAAGGGGATGTGATGGGAAATTAGAAATATGTCAGCAAGAACAAGGATGGGTTAACATTGCAATAATATTGATGAACCACTAAAAATACGGACATCGCCGTATTTTTAGGCATAAAAAAGGCATCTTCATAAAAAACATGAAGATGCCTGTGCATGTCGGCGTTATTCCCGGTATAGTTACGCGAAAAAACGGAAAGAGAAAGAATTACTGAGGCACTACTTTTATGATACTGGACTTCACTCTTCGCCCAAGGTTTATTGAAGGCAACTCGATAAACCGGTATACCAGATAGGACGCAGGCAACGTTAGCAGTACACCGATCACTCCCAGCAAGTACCGATTAGCACTTGAGAAATCAGCGGTGAAATGCTCATAAACGATCAACAAACTTGGATGGATAAGGTACACGGAGTAGCTGATCACCCCCATCATCACCATGAATTTATTATGAATTCTGAGACGAGTCGTCAATAGAACGAATAAAAGCATACTGACATAATAGGTAATGGTGTAACGCATGGTATGGCCAGGTTCACTACCATAAGAAAAGAAGCTCACGATAGGTATAATACAGGCGAATACCGCAATATAGTAAACTGACAATTTCCTCGCGACCAAATCACCATCAAGCAGGTATGAACGCCACATGCCACCAAACATCATCAAAGATAACGCAAGTGGCAAAGCGACGGGGAATGCTTCATCCAATTTACTTCTGGCGATAGCTAAAATGATGGCAATGCCCAGCATAACAAAGGAGGCGATAAAGTTGAATCGGACTTTATTAAGCAACCCGAGAATAAAGGCGCAAACACACATAAAGTAAAAGACCAATTCAATAAACAGCGTCCAGTAGACGCCTACAATATCCCTAACACGCAGAGACGTTTGGAACATCGTGACGTTTGCCAAAATTTGGTGCAATGGGAACTGTTGCCCCAAACTGTAAGACACCGCTAGATAGAGGAGTAAGGAAAACCAGTACCCGGGATAGAGTCTGAATAACCGAGATATAAAGAATGCCTGCACCCCGCCGTTTTCACGTCGAAAGCTAGAGGGAATAATAAAACCGCTGATAATAAAGAATAAAACAACACCAATCTTTCCAATATCAAAAATATGGGAAAATATAAATTTATCATAGCCGTAAACCGGCACCAGAAAATGCGCAATAACAACGCTAATTGCCGCAATTCCTCGTATCGAATCGACATAATCCAGACGGACAGGTTGCTTATTGCCAGCGGTGGTCTTCGCTCGTTCATCTACTTGCATCGTAACCACCTGATCGTGAGTAAAAAACTTCTCGGTCATATTTTAAAAATTTCAACAAAGAGATAAAAAACAAGACAACAACATTTAATGAGGATAAATCAATGAGTTGGCGCCACAATAGGTTTATCCGACAGCAGCAGCACTGGTGTATCGCCTTGTAAAACCGCCGCTTGATTAGTCAATTCAGCAAGAGGTTTCACATCAGGTTGTTGGGCTGCAGCCCCCGTGACGCTGCTCATCAGGGATTTCAAAGCACCTGGTTGCTCTGAAGCCTGCGGCGCTTTAGACTTCTGCCAATACAGCATTGCATATTGATTACCCTCACCTTTCAAAGCGATACTGACAACGCCATTCGCAGTCTCCTTATAATCACTGACGCTGTAATCGCGCACAACTTTAGCTATCTTTTCATAAGCTAAAGCTGATGGCTTCGGTTTTTCTTGCCGATTAAGCAAACCGAACCGGTGCTCATTTATCTTTGGATTATCACCATCGTCAATGAGATCATACCACCATACGCCTTTGATATAGGAACGCGCCTTTGCCATCATCGTATATTTGACAATATATTGCGCAGCGGCAGCGTTACTTAACCCTCCCGGGCCATTATAGGTCGGCACACCCATCTCTGTTATATAGAGGGGAACGGTTCTTTTTGAAAATGCCTTGACTCTTGACTCAAACTTATCAATTGCAGCGAGGTTATCTTCAGGGTTCCTTAACGCCATATTCTCATTGCGATAAGAATAAGGATGCAAAGATATTGCATCGATATCACTCAAAATTCCCAACTTCATCAACGAGTCAAACCAGTCAATTCCGCGCTGCCCCAGAGGGTTGAGAGAACCAGCCATCACGATGGCATCAGGATCCGCACGTTTAATGGCCGCAGACGTTTTCTTCACCAGTGCGGCAAAGACTTCAGGTGGCGGAACGGCTTTTTTCTTTTTCAACCCCGTTCCCACGGTCCATTCGTTCCAAATCTCATAGTATTTAACTTTCCCCTTGAACCTCTTCGCCGTCCAATAAGCGTAATTGGCGAAGCCATCAATAGCTTCCGGAGTCGTTGGATAATCAGGCGAATCATATGCAGCATTGCCATAAGCCAGTATGAGCAGTGAATTCAGCCCATATTTCGAGACCCCCTGCTGGAATGCATCATCCTCTTTGAGGAGTGGGCCGACGACTTTAAAATCACCAGCATTTCGCTCAACCATTCCCCATAAATATCCAGCACGAAAGGATGTGAAACCATAGTCTTTGATTAAGGTCAGGTAATTATCTGTTGGCTTAGGATAATGCCGCAAATGAACATTCACCCCAACTTCAAAAGCGTTTGCATATTGGTAAGGCCCTAATAATAGCAAACCCGCAACTGCCAATGCTTTAACCTTATTGGCATAGCGGCCAATATTTTTACCCTCGGCACTTGGTGAATATTTCAACATAACCTCCCGAATAAAAAGACCACTCATGAATTTTTCTTCAAAAAAGGAATATGGTGACACATCCCAGAACAAGTTTAATACGCCGCCTTGCTGACAAAACCTTTGAATATTGTCAGAAAAACAATTTTAACATCAAGCCAGACACTCCAATTTCGGATATAGTCAAGATCGAACTCGACCCGCTTCTCCATTTTATCCAGAGTATCAGTCTCACCCCGCCAGCCATTTATCTGAGCCCATCCGGTAATACCAGGTTTCATTTTATGGCGAAGCATATAGCCCCTGATTAATTTACGGTATTGTTCATTATGGGCCACAGCATGAGGACGAGGACCGACAATTGACATATCCCCTTTCAAAACATTAATAAACTGAGGCAACTCATCTAAAGATGTGCGGCGAAGGAAGGCGCCGACCGACGTGACGCGAGTATCGCCTTTTTTTGCCTGAACAACCTTATCGCCGTCCTCCATTACCTTCATCGAGCGAAACTTCCAGACTTCTATCGCTTTTCCGTCCATGCCATATCGGCGCTGTTTAAAAATAACGGGGCCACGGGAATTGAGCTTGACCATTGCGGCAATCAGAAGCAACACGGGTGAAATGAACAGGAGTATAAAAATGGAGAGAATAACATCCTCGACTCGCTTAATGACCTGATTAACACCGCTCATTGGCGTATCAAACAAAGAGACAACAGGAACGCCATTAATCTCTTCAGTTCTAGACTGTAAAATATTAAAAGTAAATATGTCAGGAATAAGCATTACTGTACAGGTCGTGTCCGAAAGTTCGGAAACTGTATCCTTTATTAACCGCTCTTGCTCCATTGACATCGCAATATAAATTCTATCAATCCTTCCGCATTTTGCGTCCTCGATCAACTGTGCAAAATTACCGCGGCGCTCGATCTCGCTGTTCAATGGCGCTTCACTGTCATCATAGATGCCCAATACGCGGAATCCCATCCAATGGGCATCACGCAACGTTTCGGCCAAACGGATCCCCACCGGCATTGACCCCATCACGGCCACATTACGGGTGTTGAATCCGAGGTTACGCATGTAACCCAACATCAGGCGAATAGTACTGCGAGTAATGACCAAACCACAGCAAACGACCAGATACCATTGGACGTAAACGATGTATTCATTGCTAAAATCGTTCACGAAAGCAACGGCCCCTGAGGTTAGCAACAGGCTTATCGTCCAGTTTTGCAAAATAAGTCGAATTTCCAGCCCTGCACGGACGCCACGCCAGGAGCGATAGAAATCAGTAATACCGCCTATCATTTGGAAAATTACAATTGACGTAAGCACCATGACCCAATGTTGCAACGCGAATCGGGTGCCGGACAGTAAGCACGATAAATAAAGCCCGAGAAAGACGATAAAGATATCGCTAAAACGTTGCAACATAGATGTCAGGGATGCATTCGTATGTAAACTCCCACGACGGAAACCATTCATAGATAACTGCCTATTCACTATCATAGTATAGATGCCTTTTATAAGTTGCTCTGGTACCTATATCTCGTATAAACCTTGGGTAGTTTCTACCCAAGGTTCCAATATAGCGTAGTTACAGAGTTTAACTGCGCAACAAGGCAAGAATCTCTTCTGTTTTCTGTTGCATCAAGGCCGGATTGGCACGAGATTCAACATTGAGACGGACAACCGGTTCAGTATTAGAGCTCCGAAGGTTAAAGCGCCAGTCCGAGAACTCCAGGCTGATCCCATCAGTTTGGTCAAGCAGCAACGCGTCAGGCTGATAACGCTCAAGAACCCTGGTAATTGCCGTTTGCGGATCCTGCAAGTGGCTATTAATCTCTCCGGAAGCGGGATATGCAGACATGCGATCTTTAACCAATTGCCCCAGCGTCATATTTTTGAGACAAAGCAGCTCGGCAACCAACAACCACGGGATCATGCCGCTGTCACAGTAAGAGAACTCTCGGAAATAGTGGTGAGCACTCATTTCACCGCCATATACCGCATCTTCTTTTCTCATGCGCTCTTTAATAAAAGCGTGACCGGTTTTGGACATTACCGGTACCCCGCCGCTCGCGGAAACTACATCGATGGTGTTCCAGCTCAAACGCGGATCGTGAATGATCTTCGCCCCCGCCTCTTTTTCCAGGAATGCAGCAGCTAACAATCCAACAATATAATAACCTTCGATGAAACCACCATTTTCATCAAACAAGAAGCAGCGGTCGAAATCCCCATCGAAAGCAATCCCCATATCCGCTTTATGTTGGCGTACCGCCTGAGCGGTGTCCTCACGGCATTCGGGTAATAAAGGATTAGGAATGCCATTTGGGAAATTCCCATCCGGCTGGTGGTGGACCTTGATGAACTCAACGGGAATATTCAATTGGTTGAAGCGCGCTTCGATGGCGTCAATAACATGGCCAGCGGCGCCATTACCTGAGTTAACAACCAATTTAAGCGGCTTCAGGTTATCCGTATCAATGTAACCAAGTAAATGTGCCACATAGGCTTCACTGATTGATACCTGGCGGTAGTTACCACGGGAAGAAGGATCCACCTTCTCAAAGTTATTCTCTTCAGCCAATCGCTGTATGTCACGCAGCCCCGTATCACCGCTGATCGGTCGAGCCTGGCTGCGCACCAGCTTCATGCCATTGTAGTCCATTGGATTATGGCTGGCAGTCACTTCAATGCCACCATCGATACCTAAATGAAAAGTGGCGAAATAAATCTCTTCGGTACCGCTTAATCCAATATCCAGTACGTCTACACCCGCATCACGCAGGCCGTCTGCCAATGCAAGCTTCAGCTCCTCACTGGTTAAACGCACGTCTCCACCAACCACGACTTCGCTTGGTTTTAAAAACTCACCATAAGCACGTCCAATGCGATAGGCTATATCCGTATTCAATTCTTCGCCTAAACGACCACGAATATCGTATGCTTTAAAACACGTCAAAGTTTGAGCCATCTGAAATCCTTACCAAAATGTTGCGCAACTGCACCTTGTTAACCAAGGTGCGAAGCTTTTAATCATACTTTCCACTGTCATCAAATCGGACAATGTCATCTTCATGCAAATAGGAACCTGACTGGATCTCAATCAAATTCAGCGCGATTTTGCCAGGGTTTTCTAAAGAGTGTTCCACACCAAGCGGAATATAAACGGACTCATTCTCACTCACAAATTGAACAACTCCATTTTTCGTTACTTTAGCCGTTCCTGAAACCACAACCCAATGCTCAGAGCGATGATGATGCATTTGCAGAGACAGTTTTTCGCCGGGTTTAACCGTAATTTTACGCACCTGGAACCGTTCACCTTGCGCAATCGCATCATGCTGGCCCCAGGGACGATAAACCTCCCGGTGTTGTTTGCTTTCAGGCCGCTTGCTGCGTTTCAGATGATTAACGATTTCCTTAACGTCTTGAACTTTATCCTTATTGGCGATCAACACAGCATCTTTGGTCTCGACAACGACCAGATTATCTACGCCAACGGTAGCAACCAGTTTATGTTCCGCGCGGATGTAATTATTCGTGGAGCCATGCTGCAGCACATCACCGAAGGTGCTGTTACCCGAAGCGTCTTTTTCGCTGATTTCCCACAACGCAGACCAGGAACCAACGTCACTCCAGCCCGCATCAAGAGGAACGACAACGGCATCTGCAGTCTGTTCCATAACGGCATAGTCAATAGACTCGTCCGGGCAGGTCAGGAACGCCTCACGATCAACACGGACAAAATCAAGGTCCGGTGAGGTATGTTGCAGAGCCTTACGACAAGCGCCGAGAATATCTGGCCGATATTTGTTCAATTCTTCCAGGTAACGGCTCGCCTTGAACAGGAACATACCGCTGTTCCAGAGGTATTCGCCGCTCCGCAGATATTCCTCAGCCGTTGCCAAATTAGGTTTCTCAACAAAACGTGAAACTTGACAGGTTGCAGAACCGTCAACGCTTTCACCTTTGTGGATATAGCCATAACCGGTTTCAGGCCCTGTAGGCACGATGCCGAAGGTCGCCAACTTTCCATCCTGAGCAAATGGCACAGCCTGGAGCACCGCATTGCGGAATGTTTTCTCGTCTTGAATGACGTGATCTGCAGCCAAAACAAGTAATAAAGGATCTTCGCCGCCGGCTGTCGCTTGCAGAGCGGCAAGCGCAATGGCAGGCGCCGTATTGCGCCCTACAGGCTCAAGAATGATGTTATGCGACAAACGCGTAATCTGACGCAACTGTTCGGCTACGATGAAACGGTGTTCTTCGTTGCAAATCACCAAAGGGTTCGAAATTTCCAAGCCATCAAGACGGTTTACCGTCGTTTGCAGCATAGAAAACTCGCTGCACAATGCCAAAAATTGTTTAGGAAACAACTCTCTGGAAAGAGGCCATAAACGGCTCCCTGTGCCGCCAGCCATAATAACGGGATAGATATTGCTCATGATAATTTCACCGATCAGTATTGAATGGTTTTAGCAGCATTAAATTCATGCCATTTGGCATTGATATAAGTGGTCAATTCGTTCCGGAAGCGCTCTGCAGAAAACTTGCAGGCCTGCGTACGGCAATCGACGGGGCTGATTTCATCCTGGATGCTCTCAAACTGCTGCACGGCGGCAACCAATGAAGGCACTGTTTGTTCGTAAAAGAACACCCCTGTTGGGTTACTTACCCCGTATGGACGGACGGTTTCAAGCGCCCCCCCCTTGCCAAAAGTAATCACCGGTGTCCCACATGCCTGAGCTTCCACAGGTGTAATGCCGAAGTCTTCTTCTGCCGCAAAAACAAAGGCCTTGGCACGCGACATATGATCCTGGAGCACTTCATTGCTCTGATACCCAAGGATCTCGACGTTCTTTCCTGCCTTTGACTTAATTTTAGCCATTTCAGAACCATCGCCAATCACGATGAGTTTCTTATCCGGCATGGTGCTGAATGCCTCAACGATAAGATCCATCCTTTTATAGGGAACCATACGCGATGCAGTAAAATAGAAGTCATCTTTATTTTCGTTAAGCAAGAAACGATCAACGTCTACCGGAGGATAAATAACATCAGCCTCTCGACCATAAACTTTTTTTATTCGCCGCGCGATAAACTGAGAGTTGGCGATAAAATGGTCGACACCATTAGCTGTACGGTAATCCCACATGCGGATTTTATGCAGCAACCATTTAGCCAGGCGCCCCTTTATCCCGCTCATGAGATTGGCTTCACGCAGATACTGATGCTGCAAATCCCAAGCGTAACGTATTGGAGAGTGAACATAACTGATATGCAACTGGTCAGGGCCAGTCAACACGCCTTTAGCTACCGCATGGCTACTGGATAAGACAACATCGTGAGAAGAAACATCAAGTTGCTCAATGGCCAAAGGCATCAGCGGCAAATATTTCTGATAGTTGGTTTTCGCCTTAGGCAAATTTTGTATAAATGTAGTGACTGCATGCTTGTTATGAATTTGCTGTCTTGCAGCATCAGACAGGAAATCGACTACAGAATAAAGAGTAGCATCTGGATATATATCGATAAACTCTTTAATTACGCGTTCTGCGCCAGCATAGGTAACTAGCCAATCGGCAACTACGCCTACATTTAATTTCTCTTCAGGCATACCCTCTCCCAACACAACCTAAAATAAAAATACAGTAATACTAGAGCAATACTTTAACTTTATCTGAGATAGACACTTCACTGAAATGATGTTGAATACGTTCAACAACATCGCCGTCAAATACTTTAGCAGGAGGCAGTCGACTTATTTTATCATGAAGGTCATTTATATCTTTAAAGCAAACCACAACATCATCACCAAACTCAATATTTGCCCAGCGAAGGAACTCGGTCTCAACACAAATAATTCGGCTTTTTACCGACAGTGCATAGAAAAAGCTCCCGCTGACGATCATGTCAGGATCTGCATGGCAGATAATGAGTCCTTGAGATGAGGAAATCATGAGTTCAGCAGTGGCATCGTCGATGAATCCAGCTTGAATAGTCACATTATCTGGCGCGGACTTTCGTAAGTGTTCGACATAGCTCTCGTCATCATAGCTTCCAGCGATAACCAGCTTCTTATTTTCAGGGAAGCTGCGCATGAGTTCCTCAAGTCTCTTATACTTATTTATCCTACCAAAAAAAACGAAGTAATCATCTTTAATGACTTGTTGCATCTGATTATGTATAAATTCATTATCCGTTTTATACAGCGGATGTGGAACATAATCCAAGCCTGATTTGATCGCTGTAGGCGAATGAACGATACCCTGGCCCGAAAATTTCATTAAGAAATCAGAATAGCGTTTGGCACGATGAGTATCTTCTCTTCTGGTACCGTGCGGATATAAATTATGACGCACATAAATAAGTTTTTTTGCCACAATCTTAAATAGA
>NZ_JVEL01000593.1:0-15358 GCF_001076875.1 Serratia sp. 506_PEND | reverse complement strand
GGCTTCAGTACCCGCCACCCGCTGCTGCACAATGAAATCCTCGCCATCCAGGCGTGGCTGGCGGTGCGGGCAACGATGAAGGGCGCGCAGAGCGACTGGCTGTTCCTGTCGCGCCAGGGCGGACCGCTGACGCGCCAGCGTATCTACCAGGTCATCAGCGACCTGGGGCGGGCGGCGGCCATCGTGGTCGACCCGCACCCGCACATGCTGCGCCACGCCTGCGGGTTTGCGCTGGCGGACCGGGGGGTGGACACGCGGCTGATACAGGACTACCTGGGGCACCGCAACATCCGCCACACGGTGCGGTACACCGCCAGCAATGCGGCGCGTTTTCGGGATGTGTGGCAGTTACGGGAAGGGCGAGAAGTTTTACAGTTAGGACCAAACTGTCAAACAGTGTAAATGCCGATGTAACCCGCCGCCAGTTTTTTCAGGCCGGCGCCCCGCCCCAGAGTGTATCGTTTTGTAAAGCATCAGGAATATCCCTGCCCCATCTCGTTCAATGTTGAGACTTTTCTTATTGTTTTTACCAGCTTAGTCGACATTTTCGATTTTTACAATTGGACACGTGTCATGTCATTCCATTGCCGTTTTTATGTTACCAAAATGTTATCCTGCCTATTTTTGTCATAACAGCACCTTCCGCTTCCCAATAATGAATCACCAGTGCAATGCACTGGTTTGTAACCACGTTTGTCAAAATGGTCCTAAATGTCAAACTCGGCAGCGCTGCTGCCACCGACGAAGGACCCGACCGACGTGCCTGCCGTCCGGCGGGTTATCACTACATTTTTGTACGTAAAGAGACTGACACACATGAACAAGCACATTATCAATCTGGGTCTGCTGGCATCACTGGTGATGGGAGCAACCGGGGTCGCCCACGCCGCCAATACCATCAACATCACCGGTGAAGTGGCCTCCACCACCTGTGACATCGCACTGGACGGCGGCGACAAGCCAGTGGACCTGGGCACGGCACTGGCGTCCAAGTTCAAGGACATCAATACCATCTCCAATGAGAAGTCGTTCACGCTGAACTTCAGCGGCTGCGAAACTGATGACGCCAGCAGACTCAACAAACTCGCGCTGAAGGTCAGCGGCAGCGATACCGTTCCGACACTGAAGGCACAGGGCCTCTTCGGTGACAGCGCCACCTACAACACCGGTGTCGCTATCTCGCTGACAGACGCCGATCAAAACACGCTCAGCTCTGCCGGGAGCGAGGTCCCGCTGAAAGCCCACTCAGAGGGCAGTGAGGGTCAGGCGTCCGTCACCGTGGATCCAGTGGTACTGACGGCCGCCATGAAATCCTTCAGCAAAGCGAAGGAAGGCAAGCTGAAAGCCGCCGTAGAACTGGCTATCGGCTACAACTAATCCGGCATCGCACGCGCGTCGTGCGTTTTTCTGGCCGCCCTTCGGGCGGCCACAGGTATCCGGCCACGCGAGGAGCTGACATGGGGATGAAAAAAAGCCTGACCACCGCACTGACGGCGCTGCTGCTCCTGTCGGGGAGCGCCCAGGCCTTTATGCTGGGCGGCACCCGGCTGGTGCTGGAGCAGGACCGGGGGGTCGCCTCGATAGCGGTTTATAGCGGCGAGCGCGAAGCCCTCAAGCTGGTGCACAGCCAGGTCCTGACCGCGCAGGACGGCGGCGCGCCCTCGACGCATTTTATGGTGACACCCCCGCTGTTTCGCCTGGAGCCCGGCGCACAGGGGCAGGTGCGCGTCAGCCTGGTTGACCCGCAGGGGCTGCCGGTCGACCGGGAAAGCCGCCTGTACCTGAAGGTGATTGCCATCCCGTCAATCAACCCGCTGGGACGCAATGACACCACCGGCTTCACCGGCGGCGCCCTGCTGGTCAATACCGGCAGCATCATCAAGCTGTTTTACCGGCCGCACGGCCTGGCGGCCCCGACGCAGGGCGGCGGGGCAACGCTGACCTTTACCCGCGTTCCGGGCGGGGTGCAGGTGCACAACCCGACCCCCTGGTACGTAACGCTGGGCGACCTGCGCATCGACGACAGGCCGGTGACGTTCAGCAGCCAGCAGGCCGCTGAGCTGCCGCCGTTCGGCACCACGACGTTCGGCACGACCAGCCGGCTCAAGCAGCGGGCGCAGTGGCGTGTGCTCGACGACGCCGGCAAATCGGTCGGCGGCACGACCCCCATCCGCTAACGGGCGGAGAGGCAGAGCATGAACACCCACAACACCCCATACCACCCAGCCCGGCGGCGCACTGCCCGGCACGGGCAGCGGCTGGCCGTCCTGCTGGCCACCCTGGCGACGGGCGCGGCGCAGGCCGCCCCGGTCAATGCCACCGCGCTCGAGGACGCCGACAACGCGCTGACGCTGTCCGTGTCGGTTATCCAGGGAACCTGCAGCCTCACGCTGCCGAAGACGCTGACCTTTGAGCCGGCCATTCCCGCCCTGTTCGCGCAACAGGGCCGCACCGCCGCGGTCCAGCCCCTGACCCTGACGCTGAAAGACTGCGCCGCGGGCCATACGGCCCCGGTCGGACTGGTGCTGAGCGGCACCACCCTGAAGGACGACCCGCGCATCTTCAACAACCGCGGCAGCGACGGCGGCGAGGTGGGCTTCATGTTCAAGGACCGGGCGTACACCGGCGGGCCGGCGGACTTCCTGAACGCCGACGGCACGGTCACGGCCGACACCGTCTCGGGGAAAGGGTACTTCGCCGGCGGGCACATCCCGGAGGACGGCACCGAGGTGACGTACGCCGTCGGGTTTGTGGCCACCGGCCGCCCCCCGGTGGGCACGGTCAGCGCCGATGTGACGATTGAGGTGGCCTACCAATGACGAACACCCTGACACCGACTCGCCCGGGGCGGGGCGCCCGGACGGCCCTGGCCGCCATCGTGCTGCTGGCACTGCCGGTCGCCGCCCCCCGGGCGGACGTCACCTCAGCAGTGGTGTACCCGGTCACCGCCAACATCCTGGTCGGCACCTGCACCGTCAGCGTGAACCCCAAAACGCTGCAGTTCGAGGCCCTCCAGAGCGAGACGCTGAAGGCGGGCGTCCTGCACCAGCCCCAGGCCGTGACGCTGACACTGGCGTGCACCGGGCGCCCCGGCGCCCAGGCGAAGCCGACGCTGAGTCTGGAGGGGCCCACCCTGGAGGGGGCGCCGGACATGCCGCCCGAGGAAGGCCGGTACCTGTTCAGCCAGGCGGATACCGCCGCCGCCCAGGGCGCGGGCTTTGTGCTGAGCGAGACGAAGGACACCGCCTGGGAGACGGCGCATTTTTATACGACAAGTGGCCGGCAGGTGACGCCGCCCTCCACCACGCCATCGACCCTGACGCTGTACGCCGGCGTGGGCTGCGGCACTGCTGCCACCTGCACAAAGCATTTTGGCGGCGCGGGGGCGAGCGGGGAGGTGAAGGCCGTCATCCGGTTTTCACTGGCGTACAAATGAGTGAGCGACCGGCACCGTACCGGCACGGAGAGACCAACACCATGAAACACCAGACCCTGTGGGGCGGCGGGCGCCGCCTGCCGGCCACGGCGACACTCCTGCTGGCGACGCTGCTGAGCGCAGCCCCGGCGCGGGCGGAAGAGGGTGTCAAGAGCATCGACATCAACTTTACCTACACCGTGGTCAGCGGCACCTGCGACGTCACGGTGCCAGGCCCCTTAACCCTCTCCCCGCAGGGGGTGACCCCGAACACGGCCTGGCAGTTGCTGGGCGACACACCGGTGGCGGTGACGCTGAACTGCAAGGGCGGCGGCGAAACCGGCAAGACGCCGGCTATCATGCTGGCAGGCACTACTGCCACCACCGGCAGCGCCACGCGCCAAAAATACATCGTGGCCGGCGGCACCGACAACAAGACCGGGCTGGGGGTGGTGTTCGGCAGCAAAGCTGACACCCCCCTGACGTCCGGCAGCGCGGCAGGGCTGGCGGCGTTTACCAGCGGGCGGGCGTACATCGACCTGAAGAGCCCGGGGGAGAGCATGCCGGTCGGCGCGTCAGTTTACCACCTGCACGCCGCCCTGGCCTGCGGCGACGCCGCCGATTGTGCCGCGGGAAACATCAAGCCCGGCATCGGGAAAGCGACGGTCGTCATCACCTTTGAATACCACTGAGTCATGAGGAGCCACGCATGGCAATAACATACCGCCCGGCCCTGCCGGGCCTGCTCGGTCTGGCGCTGGCCGGCCTGCCGGCCGCCGGCCCGGGACGGGCCGCCGAGCTTCCTGTCTCGTGGGAGGTCACGCAGGGGACCTGCGCGGTGGCGGTGCAATCGCTCGATTTGGGCGCGGTCGACCCCACGTCGCTGATTGGCAAGGCGAACTATACCTGGGTCAACCGGATGCCACTCCCCCTGACCCTGAGCTGCACGGGCGGGATGCTGGGCGGCGGACAGCCGCAGATCACGGTCATCGGACAGCAGACGATTGCCGGCGTCTTCGACAACCTCGGCACGGCCAAGGGGGTTGGGATAGCGCTGCTGAAACCTTACACAACAGGTACCACCGAGCCCGAGCGGGGGGCGGGGTGCGGCAATGACCGTGACATTGAAGGTACCAATCGCTGCCTTTATATCCCCAAGCCTGGCGGGTTTTACCAGGCCGGCGAGATTGTGGACGGCGTGGTGACCATCACGCCGGTAGCCGCGGTGACCTGCGGCCCCAGCAGTGAATGCACCCGGGACAAGGCGGCGGGCGGCACGGTGAAGGCCCATATCGGCTTTGAGTTTGTGTACCCGTAACCGCCGACAGGGCAGGAGAAACATGATGAGAGTCAGAACCGGCAGCCTGAGGGCGCTGTGCGTACTGAGCGGACTGCTGACGGCGAATGCGGGCCTGGCCGCCCCGGCGGAGATTGACGTGACGGCCACGATGCCCGTGGGCACCTGCACCACGACCCCGTCCCTGAATACGGTGGCCCTCGGTGACGTCGATGTTTCGCCGCTCGTGGGCACATCCTGGGCGATAGCCGGGAGCACCCCCCTTGTCATCACGCTGACGTGCACCGGACTGAGGAGCCCGGCGGCGCGCCCGACGGTGAAAATAAGCGGGACGCCGAAGACGGATAGCCCGTTTTTATTTCGCGATACCGGCGCCGCCGGCGGCACCTCGGCCGGTCTCTATTTTGTGCTCCACAAGGAAAAGAAGGAGGCGGGGGATAACACGAATGATATTGAAGCGAAAAATGGCGAGCACCTGTATATCAAAAAGCCCGGCACGGGAGACGAGTGGTACGGCCCGGGCGAGGAGGTCGCCGATGGCGCAACGGTGCCACTGACGGTCGGGCTGGCATGCGGGCGATCCGGCTGGTGCGGAGTTGACAACCTGACGCTCGGCACCGTCAAGGCGACAACGACCTTTACCTTTGAATACAAGTAGCGGGGCGCGCGGTGAAACAAACAGTGAAACAAACAGCGAAACACGCCGTGAAAACCGGGCCGGCAGGATACGCGTGCGCGGCCGGGGTGTTGCTGCTGGCGGGGCTGGCCGGCAGCTTGCCGGCCACTGCAGCGGATGCGGGCACTGGCCTGGAGCTGACGGCCACCGCCGTGCAGAAGGCCTGCGACATCACCCTGACGCCGGCGAGCGCGTTCCCCCTGGGCGACCTTGCCTCCGGTGACCTGACGGACAAGGGGGTGGCGCGCGGCCAGGGCGCGGGCGGCGTGACGCTGAAACTGAGCAACTGCGGCCTGAAGGACGCGAGCACCACCCCGGGCGTCACGCTCTCGGGGAGTCACCCGGCCGCCGGGGCGGACAAGGACTACCTGTTTGCCGGCAGCAGCGAGTCCGGCCAGGCCCAGGGTTATTGGGTGGTCGTGACGCCCCTGGCCGGGGCCGCCACCTTCAACACCACGGACTTTATCGGGGACGGCGGGGCGGTCTGGACCGGGAAGAAGGGCGAGTCGGGGGCGGGGGCGCAGGTCACCCTGTACCCGGGCGTGACCTGCAACGACAGCTGCAATACCGCCACGCCCGGGCCGCTCAGCGTTCCGCTGACCTTTACCTTTGCCTATAAATGACCCGCCCGGCGGGAATGACGACAACGGAGAACACATGATGCAAACACGGTGGCGAATGACGGCCCTGCTGGCCCTGACGCTGGCGGCCGGGGTATCGGCCTCGCAGGCACAGGCGGAGGGCGGGGTGAGCTTTTCCCGCAACCGGCTGATTTTCGGGGCGCAGGAGAAGGGCATCAGCCTGACGGTGAAAAACGACGGCAGCACCCCCTACCTGGTCCAGGCCGGCGTGTCCGGCGAGGCGATGACGCGCACGGCAGCACCGTTCCTGGTGACGCCGCCGCTGTTCCGGCTGGACGGTAACGCGCAGAACGTGATGCGCATCGTGCGCACCGGCAGCGCGCTGCCGACGGACCGGGAGTCGGTGTTTTACTTCTTCGCCAACGCCATCCCCGGCCAGTCTGCCGCCCCCGGCACGGCCGGTGCGGGCGACACCGCAAAGGTGGGGGCATCGCTGTCCATCTCGATGCGCACGGTGCTCAAGCTGTTCTGGCGCCCGCAGGGGCTGACGGTGTCGCCGAAAGACGCCCCGGACCGGATGCGCTTTGTGCCGGACGGCAGGGCGGTGGTGGTGAAGAACCCCACCCCGTACTACCAGTCGTTCGCCTACCTCGCCTTTGACGGCCGGGCGCAGGACCTGGACCGGGGCGCATCGATGGTGGCGCCGTTCGGTGAGCTGCGCCTGCCGGCAACGCAGGCGGTGCGCACAGTGAGCTGGTCGGTGATGAACGACTACGGCGGCAGCACGGACAGAAAGACCCAGGCCGTGCAGGCGCACTGAGACCGGCATCAAACAGGCAGTGGCAAAAAAAACGACGCGCGGCACGGCAACGCGCGCACGACGTCCGACACCAGGGCGCAGGCAGTAAACGGCCGGGGAGGCGCGCCGGAGTACCGCCGGCAGGGAGGCCGGTTTTTTTCCGGGGAGTCTTACCCGAGGGCTGCCTGGCGGGGGCGGTCCGGCAGCGGGAATAATAAAAACGCCGACAAATGAAAAAAACAGAACGCCGGCAGGTGGCGCCTTTTGACGCAGGCGCAATAGAGAAGCAGAGAAGCAAAAAAATAAACCGGAAAAATAAAAGCGCCGGCAAATAAAGAAAAAAAAAGAGAAACAGGCGCAGAGAAAAAGGCCCGACCGTCAGGCGGTGTAAAGAAAAACCAAAAAGAAACACGCCAAAAAGAAAAAAGCGCAGCAGACACCCCGATGGCTATTTCCCCCATCCGGGGCGGGGCGCCCCTTGCCTACCGCCCGGTCGTCGGGCAGCGGCCGGGGTATTGCGCGGGCCGGTGACGGCACCCAAAAAAGCGCGCGCAACCGGCGTGCACACCACCCAAAAGGAGCAGACATGGTTTACCCACAGCAGCAGACCGGCGCCGCCGGTCACCTCCCTCATCAGCCACGGGCGCGCCGGGCGGCCCTGGCCCTCGGCCTGACGCTGTTGGCGATACTGCAGGCCGGAGCGGCCCGGGCTGAAGGGCTCCCGGGGTTCGGGCTCAACCGCTCCCGGGCGGTGGTGATGGCCGACGGCAGCAAGGGCACCCAGGTCGCCGCCCTCAACAACAGCGATGCCACCTACCTGGTGGAGAACCGGATTTACCCGGCGAACGGGCTGACCGGCTACCCGCAGGCGGCACCGGGCGCGGCCGGGGTGGCGGGCGCACCGGCGCCGCTCATCGTCACCCCGCCGCTCAGGCGCCTCGGGCCGCAGGCCCGGCTGCCGCTGCGCCTTCTGGTGACGCCGGGCAACGCCCTGCCGACCGATCGGGAGTCGCTGTTCTTCCTGTCATCGAAGGCCATTCCCTCGGTCCCGCCCCGACAGGCCGGCGCCGGGGGTGCTGACGGCCCGCGGGTGGTGATGGCGCTGCAGCAGTTCATCAAGCTGTATTACCGCCCGGCCGGACTCAAGCCGCACGCCATCTTTGACGGCGACGTGGCCGGGCAGCTGCAGGTCCGCCTGGCCGGCGGACGGCTGCGCGTGACCAATCCCACCCCGTACCACATCGCCTTCGGGGTGCTGTCGGTGGGCGGCAAGCCGGTGGCGTCAGAGGCCCTGCGGGTGCTGACGCCCCCGAAGGGCGAGCAGGACTACCCGCTGCCGGCGGGCGCCGGCCACGCCGGCGAGCGCGTGACCTGGCGGGTGATTGACGAGTTCGGCCTGGTGACCGACCTGCAGACGCAGGTGCTGCGCTAAGGCGCGGACACCGGACAGACAACAGACATTGAATAACGAGCAGGAACTAAGATGTTGAGACCCCTGACACCGTCATACCCCGCTGTGGGCAGACCCCCTTTCCGCCCTGGACCGGCGCCCTGCCGCCGGCTGCGCACCCGCCTGCGGGTGATTTGCCTGCTGCTGGCCGGTCTGGGCAGCGAGCACGCCCAGGCAAGGGACTACTTTGACCCGGCATTCCTCGGGGATGGCGGGTCGGCCCCCATCGACCTGTCGGCCTTCGAGACCGCGGGACTGACCCCGGAAGGCAGCTACCTGGTTGACATTTACCTCAACGGCGACAAGCAGGCCACCCGGCAGGTGCGGTTCGTGAAGGATGCGCAGGGCAACGTCAACCCGCAGGTCACGCCGGCCGAGCTCGGCAAGTGGGGTGTGGCCCTGGACCGGGTGCCGGCCCTCAAGGCGCTGCCGGCGGACAAGCCGGTGGGTGACCTTACGCAGGTGGTGTCCGGGGCGACGGTGAAGTTCAGCCTGAACACCCTGCGTCTGGACCTCACAGTGCCACAGGCGGATATGCTGGTGCAGGCGGACGGCGCGGTTGACCCGCAGTTGTGGGACGAGGGGGTGCCGGCGCTGCTGTTCAGCTACATGCTGAACGGCACACAAAGCCGCACGACCGGCCCGGCGACCAGTACCTCGCAGTCCCTGTTCGGCAGCGTCAACGGCGGGCTCAATCTGGGGGCCTGGCGCCTGCGCACGTCGATGACCTGGAGCCAGAGTGACATCAGCGCGGCGGGCGGGCGCTACAGCAGTCGGCAGTCGCAGTTCAACAGCACCTACCTGCAGCGCGACGTGTCGGCGCTGCGCGGGGACCTGACCCTGGGGGAAATCAGCTCCGGCGGGACGATACTCGACAGCATTCCACTGCGCGGCGTGAAGCTGGTGTCGGACAACGCCATGCTGCCCACCGGGCTGCGCGGCTTCTCGCCGGTCATTACCGGTACGGCCAGCTCCAACGCCCGGGTGTCGGTGGCGCAGAACGGCAGCGTCATCTATGAGGCCAGCGTGCCGCCGGGGCCGTTCCGGCTGACGGACATCCATAACGCCGGTAACGGCGGCGAACTGGTGGTGACGGTCACCGAGGCCGACGGCACCCGGCACGTCTCCAGCCAAACCTACTCCACCCTGCCGGACATGCAGCGTCAGGGGGCGTTCGATTACGAGGTGACGGCCGGGCGCTACCGCAACGGCGGTTACACCGACGGCGCCCGCGACCCGCTGTTTGCGCTGGGGACCCTCAGCGTGGGCCTGCCGCATTACCTGACGCTGTTCGGCGGACTGCTGGGCAGTACCGGCTACCAGCAGGTGGCGCTGGGTCTTGGGGCCTCGCTGGGGGCGCTGGGCGCGCTGTCGGTGGACACCACGCTGGCGCGGGCGCAGCTGGGGCAGGGCACCGGCAATGGCAATGACAGCAGTAGCGACGGCAGCGCCGGGGCGCAGGGCAGCGGACCGTCGTCGTCCAACGGCGCCTCGTTCCGGGTGCGCTACACCAAGAGCATGACCGACACCGGCACCACCATTGACCTGGCGGCCTACCGCTACTCCACCCGCGGCTACTACAGCTTCCAGGACGCGATGGCCTATGGCCAGTCGCTGCGCGAGGGCGCCGCGCCCTGGCTGGCGGAGCGCCAGCGCAGCAGCTGGGTCCTGAGCCTGAGCCAGTCGCTGGGCGAGCTGGGGTCGCTGTCGCTGCGCGGCAGCCGGACCGACTACTGGGGCACGAACCGGGTGGTCAACAGCCTGAGCGCGGGGTTCAACAGCAGCATCAAGGGGGTGGGCTACTCGCTCAACTACGACGTCGACCACACCTCATCGACGGGCAGCGACAGCTGGCCGACCAACCGTCAGCTGTCGCTGAACGTGTCGGTGCCGTTCAGCATCTTCAACCCGTCCGCCCCGGCGGTGCAGGACATCAATGCCAACTACAGCATGACGCGCGACAACCACGGTCGGGTGTCGCAGCAGGCGGGGATGAGCGGCGCGCTGCTGGACGGCAATCTCTCCTGGGGGGTCTCGCAGAGCGAGGACAACCAGCAGAGCGGACGGTCCGGCAACCTGAGTCTCGGTTACAGCGGCGGACGGGGGAGTCTGGGGCTGGGCTACGGCTACGCGCCGGCCAATCGCACCCTGAGCATGAACGCCTCGGGCGGGGTGGTGGTGCACCCGCACGGGGTCACGCTGACCCGCATGCTGGGCGATGCGATGGCGCTGGTTGAGGTGCCGGGCGCGGGCGGCGTGGGGGTGTCGGGCGGCGGCACCACTGACGGCCGGGGGTACGCGGTGGTGCCGTACCTGCAGAACTACCAGCGCAACAGCGTCAGTCTGGACACGAGTACGTTGCCGGACGGGGTGGACGTGGGGGGGGGCAGCGCGACGGTGTACCCGACGAAAGGGGCGCTGGTCGAGGCGAAATTCAAGACCCGGGTGGGGCGTCAGGCCATGCTGACGCTGACCTTCCGGGGCAGGCCGGTGCCGTTCGGGGCGCTGGCGGCGTTGCCGGACGACGAGGTGCAGAACGCGGCCATCGTGGGCGACGGCGGACTGGTGTACCTGACGGGGGCGCCGCAGAAGGGGGTGCTGACGGTGAGCTGGGGTCAGGGCGCGGACCGGCAGTGCCGGGTGCCGTTCGACCTGGGTGGGCTGCCGGCCGCGAACGCGCAGGGCGCGCCGGCGGTGAACATCGCCCAGCAGGCGCTGACGTGCCTGCCGCTGCCGGGCGCCCCAGCACCGGCGCCCGACGTAACCACTGAACCCTCGCCAGCAACGGAGATGACGACCGACGCAGAGGCCACGAACACGGCAGAGACCACGAAGACGGCAGCCCCCGCAGGCGCCACGAATACCGGGACACACGACTGACACCCGGCCGGCGGAGAGCCTGCTGGCCCGACAGAAGAGGACAAGATAATGACAATAGCAATGGCAATGCTGACACACTGTCGCAGGGTGACCGGCGACGAGGCGCAGGCGCCGCGCAAGCGGTGGGTGCTCTGGGCTCTGGTACTGATGGCGGTGGGGGTGACCCCCCTGCAGTCGGCCCGCGCGGCCGGTGACATCATTGTGATGTCTTCGCAAAACGTCAAAGGGGATACCGGGGCGCGGTTTACGACTGTTATACCGAGCACATTCGTCGATGTTAAGGGGCCAGACTGGGGTGGACTCTGTCTCTCAGGGGAGAAGCACTGCACTGGCGGTGACTGGACTGCAATTGAACTCGATGGCAGTTGGGGATTTACGCCAAAGACCGGGGGCGGGGTGGGGCAACTGGGCTTTGTGCCGCACGGCGTCCTTTATGCCACGCCGGGCGGCGGGAAAGCTTCTGCCAATGACTCTGTCATCAGTATGTCCTACCCGGACGGGCACTACGAGACCGGCACAACCCCTGGTGGCATCGGTTGCTCGCCCCGGGTGGGGGATGATAGTCGAACGTTTTTCTCTCAGGGTACGCCTCGTAGCCCATGCCCCTCTCGCTCGGAACGGGGTCACAGGGCGTATTGGGCCGGCAACCTCAGCGGCACCCTCACGCTCAACGCATATGCATTGCAGCCTCTAAAGCCGGGCAGCATCTCTTTTCCCGCTCTGTACGCAGCGTACTATTCATATTACAGTGCCAGAAGCAGTATCGCTCTACCCTCGCGCATCGTGGTTACCGGCCTGAATTGCAGCTTCGCCTCGCCGTCCACTGTTGAGGTGCCGTTTGGGGTGGTAATGGCCGGCCAGCCTCCCGGTACCGCCCTGGCCCAAAAATCTTTGCCGCTGACCGTCACCTGCGCCGGCACCAACAGCCCTGACGCCGCAGTCAATGCCAGTGTCGAGATACACGGGCAGAGTGGCACTATTGTGGACGCGAACGGCATTATCCCCGTGTTTTCTCAGGATATTATCGTCACCCACCTGGACAATAACGGCGCCGGCTGCACCGGCGGCCTTGACCTGACCCGCCCCATTCCGTGGCACACGTACCAGCCGGGAGAAGCAGGAGGGGCACAGACCCACACCCTGAACTTCACGCTGTGCAGCGCCGGCACGGATAAACAGGAGTCAGGCAACTATGCCGCCACGGTCACAGCCCAACTGGTGACCCAGTGACCACCCGCCTTCACCTGCGCGCCGTACTGCAGTCCCTGCGCGTGCCGGCCGTGCCCGTGCTGGCGGCCCTCGCGGTCGCCCTGGGGGTGCTGTTTCCCCCGCTGGCCCGGACGGCCTGGGCCCTGCTCGGGGGATTGCTGGCGCTGGCGGTGCTGTTGCCGGCGGGGGCGTCGCGAAGTGCCCTGCCCGGCGGTCGCACCTGGCGGTGGGCGGTGAGTGCCGGGCTGCTGCTGACGGCGCTGCCGCTGCTGTGGATGCCCGCCTGGGCCGACCGCATCGGGGCTGTGCAGCACGTGGCCGGGGTGCTGCTGATGGTGGCCGGTATCGGCGCCCTGAGCGTGCGACGCCTCTCGCCCGGCGCGGCGGGGCTGACCGGCGCGCTGCTGGTGCTGGCCGGCCTGGTCGCGGTAGCGGTCGTCTTTCGTCAGGTGTACTGGCCGGGCCCGGCTGACGGCTGGATGCCGCCGCAGCGTGACGGGCGCCCCGGCGGCACCTTCTTCCAGGTCAACGTCATGGCCAGCTTCCTGGCCACCGCGCTCGGCGTCGCCGTCCACCTGTGGCTCACCCGCCGCTGTCGCCTGCTGTTGCCCGCCATCGCGCTGCTGGCCTGGGCGCTGGTGCTGTGCCAGTCCACCGTCGGCGCCCTGGGGGTGCTCGGCACCACCGTCATGCTGTGCCTGGCCGCCCGGCGCGCCGGCGCGCGGGCCGCTCTGTCGGTGGCCGGCAGCCTGACCGCCGGACTGGCAGCCCCCTGCCTGGTGCTGATGCTGGCGCAGGCCGGCAGCGGGAGCCTGGTGGCGCCCGTCCCGGCAGTGGCCGCGCCTGCCCGGGTGTCCGCGCCTGCGGCCGTTCACCCGGCTGCCGCCCCGGCCATCGTGACGGTCGACCACCTGTCGGGGTGGGTGGCGCGCCTGCAGATGGCGCGCGGCGCCCTGCGCCTCGGGGGAGACCATCCGCTGACCGGGCAGGGCTACGGCACCTTTGTCGGCCTCTACCCGGACGCGCTGGCGCGCCTGCAGGAGGTGCAGCAGGAGGCCGTCGTGGTCACCCACCCACACAACGAACTGCTGTACCGGTTTGCCGAAGGCGGTCTCGTGGCCGTGGCGGGCCTGACGCTGTTACTGGGGGCCGGGCTGTGGCTGACCGCCGTCGCCTGGCGCGGTGGCCGCGGCCACCACCCCCGTCATGACGCCGCGGGCTGGCTGCTGTGCTGCCTGCCCATCCTGCTGCACACCCAGACCGAGTACCCGCTCTATCAGTCCGGCCTGCACGCCCTGCTGCTGGTCCTGCTGGCCGGGGTCGGCCTGGCGCGCCTGCGCCGCCGCAGGGCGGCGGGCCCGGCGGCACCCGCCGTGACCGCCCGGGTGTGCCGGGGGCTGTTGCTGGCCGGCGGGCTGATTGCCGCAGCCTGGGGCGTCACCGCCGCCCGCGTGACCCAGGGCGCCGCCCTGGCCGGGCAGACCCTTGGCGTGGTGATACAACCCATGATGCAGGCGGCGCAGGTCAATCCCTGGGCCAACCGCGACGGCGTCGGCTACGGCCACATGCTCAATCAGCTGCAGTGGTACCAGCGTGACGCCGACCCGGCGCGCCTCGCGGACGTGGCCGCCTTCCTTGACGACTGGCTGCGCCGCCATCCGGACCCGAGCGGCTACCGCATGCTGCTCGGCGTGCTGCGCCTGCAGGGCGACGCCGACCGCTACCGCGCCGTGCTGGCCGAGGCCCGCCGGCGCGTGCCCTGGGATCCGCATTTCGCGCCCTTACCGCTTTCTTCCACCCACAAGGACATGCCATGACCCATTGCCTGCCGGCCGCCCCGCGGCCCGGCCCGACCCGCCCCTGCCGGCCGCTGCTGGCGCTCGCCCTCCTGAGTGCGATAACCGCACCCGCCCGGGCCGACACCCTGCAGCTGCCGCTGGCCCCGGCCACCGTGATGGCCGACACCCCGGCGCAGACCCTGGCGCAGCTGCAGCAGCAGCTCGCCGACCAGCAGGCGCAGCTGGCCGCCCTGCAGCAACGGCTGGCCGCCGCGCAGACGGTGACGCCCGCCCCGGCGAGCCCGCCGGCCTCCGGGCCCCAGCCGGCCACCCCGGCGGTAGCCCCGGTTGCCACCGCACCGGACGCCTCCCCGGCCGCGACGGCGGGGGTTGCCGCTGTCCCGGCGCCGCCGGTATCACCTGCACTGCCTGTGCCATCCGCTCAACCTGAACCGCCTGTGCCTGCCGCGCCCCCGGGCGTCCCGGCATCACCGGCCGAACGGGTGGCCGCGCCCCTGCCGGATGCGCCGCTCACCCTGCAGGGCGAGGCTCAGCGGCAGGCCTACGCCAGCGGGGTGAGCGTCTGGCAGGAGATTGAAGCCTCCCTGGCGGCCCGCCAGGCCCTGGGGGTCGACCTGGACCGCAGCTGGGTGCTGCAGGGCCTGCAGGACGCGGCCGCCGGCCGCGACCTGCAGATGAGCCGCAGCGACATCGGCGAGGTGATGAACACCCTCAACACCCGCTACGCCGACCAGGCGCGGGCCACCCGGGCGCAGCAGGAGGCCCGAGGCAAGGCGTACCGCATTGCCTTCAGCCGCCGCAAGGGCGCCTACAGCGATGCCGGCGCCTGGTACCTGATTGCCGACAAGGGCACCGGCCGGCGCCTGCGCACCACCGACCTGGCGGTACTGACCGTCACCGGCACCCTGCCGGACGGCACGGTGTTCGACCCCTCCGGGGCGCACGGGCAGAGCAAGACCGCCAAAGTGGGGGCCCTGCTGCCGGCGGTGGCCATCGGCCTGCAGAAGGTCGGTGTCGGCGGACACCTGACCGTGGTGGTGCCCCCAGGCAAGGGCTATGGCGAGGTCGGGCTGCCGCCGCTGATACCGGGCGGCGCCACCCTGGTGTTTGACATCCGGGTCACCGGGCTGGCCACCCCATGACGGCCGTCTCCGACCTGCCGTTCCCGTGGCTGGACGGGCTGCTCGGCGCCCTGACGGCCTGGTGCGTGCTGACGGCGCTGATGACCGGCCTGTTGCTGTGCCTGCCGGTC
>NZ_JVEL01000592.1:0-428 GCF_001076875.1 Serratia sp. 506_PEND | reverse complement strand
TTCTTCCCGTTTTCTGAGGGGCAGCTGGCCCCGTTAATAAAGTGTGGCCGGTAAACTGAACTGGCTGAACAGCCCTGCGGCAAACGGACTATGGTCAGCGTCGCTGTAGACCCGCCAGGTCATGGCGCCATCATCCACACCAAAGCGCACATCAAACGACCCCCGACTGACCTGCATCCGGTTGCCGGCATCCAGCAGGCGGAACATCGCCCACGGACCGGTAAAGCCCAGGCTTCGCGGTGAGCGGGCACCATCATCCGGTATCAGCGTCAGTTTGCTCTCAGAGCCGTCACGCAGGGCGTTCGGCCAGACCAGTGGCACTTTCTGGCGCCGACCGTGGCTGTACTCCACCAGTTGGCCGTCAAGGTTCAGCACACTGCGGCGTTTACTGGCAGTCAGTTCAACCGGTTCAACCACAAAGTGCACTT
>NZ_JVEL01000591.1:0-575 GCF_001076875.1 Serratia sp. 506_PEND | reverse complement strand
TCTGGCCGTTACTGTGGCTGTATAAAAAGCAGGACATTATCAGCGACACCACCGGGTATTCGGTTTGCGGCAACCTGTTTATCATCTGGCTAGCCGTCTGTTTTGGTCTCAGTCGACAGTTTGGGGTGATGGCCTCACCGGACCTGGCGGGTTACGACACGGGTAGTGACACGCTGCTGGTACTGAGCGCCATACTGTCGTTCGCCACCGGCGTGATGTATATCGTCTGGGCCTTTAAGGCCAGAGCCGCACTGCGCCACTATGCGCTGAACACCTTCCGCTTCGACCTCAGAATGAATGCGTTCTACACCGTCGCCTTTAACGTCTTCTACATTACGTACTGTATCAACGACATGCCGCAGGCGCTGGCGAAACACCGGATTATTCATGGTCAGGCTCCCGTGCCGCCAGAATCCCCGTCACCGCAGTAACGCCATCCTCCTCTTATTTACCCGGCAGGGGCATCAGTGAATGCCCCTCATCCGTCCGGGCTCCACTCCGAGATTTGACCCAATGACATTACTGAAAATTGTGCTCAACGCCCTGCGTCAGGTGCTGACGTGGTGCGCCAGCAG
>NZ_JVEL01000590.1:3495-19382 GCF_001076875.1 Serratia sp. 506_PEND | reverse complement strand
GGCAAAAACCGATACCCCAAAGTTAAAGTGCAGATTTTTGACCAGCGGCGCCCACGCCTCCGGCACCGAATCCTTCAGCAACATCGCCGAATAGGTGAGGATCACCATCAGCAACGTCAGCCAATGTAAAACGATTTGCGATCGCGCGTAGCGGTTGCTCATACACTCTATCCAAAAAATAAAATTCAGCGTAGTCGAGCATAATGGGGAAATAATGAAGAAAACCTTGGGACGGTAAAAAATAAGGCCGGGCGAACGCCCGGCCTGACAGGATTATTTGGCGCCGCCGGCTTTGCCCGGCTTCAGCAGCCCGTCCGCGCGGAACATCGCCTTGATGCCGCGCACCGCCTGGCGGATACGGTCCTGATTCTCGATCAGCGCGAAACGCACGTGGGTATCGCCGTAGTCGCCGAAGCCGATGCCCGGCGAGACGCAGACCTTGGCTTCCGCCAGCAAGCGTTTGGCAAACTCCAGCGAGCCGAGGTGGGCATAAGGCTCGGGAATTTTCGCCCACACGTACATCGACGCCTTCGGGTTTTCCACCATCCAGCCCGCCTCGTGCAGCCCCTTCACCAACACGTTGCGGCGCTGCCGATACTGCTCGGCGATATCGCGCACGCACTGCTGATCGCCCTCCAGCGCGGCGATGGCCGCCACCTGCAGCGGCGTAAAGGTGCCGTAGTCGTGATAGCTCTTGATGCGCGCCAGCGCGCTGACCAATTCGGGATTGCCGACCATGAACCCGATGCGCCAGCCGGCCATGTTGTAGCTTTTCGACAGGGTGAAGAACTCCACCGCAATGTCTTTTGCCCCCGGCACCTGCATGATCGACGGCGCTTTCCAGCCGTCATAGACGATATCGGCATAGGCCAGATCGTGGATCACCAGCACGTTGTACTGTTTGGCCAGCGCCACCACCCGCTCGAAGAAATCCAGCTCCACGCACTGCGCGGTCGGGTTGGACGGGAAGCCGAGGATCATCATTTTCGGGCGCGGAATGGTTTCCCGAATGGCGCGCTCCAGCTCACCGAAGAAATCCACGCCGTCCACCAGCGGCACCGAACGCACCTGGGCGCCGGCGATCACCGCGCCGTAAATGTGGATCGGGTAGCTGGGATTCGGCACCAGCACGGTATCGCCGTGATCGAGGGTCGCCAGCATCAGGTGCGCCAGCCCCTCTTTCGAACCGATGGTGACGATGGCTTCGCTTTCCGGATCGATATCCACCTGATAACGATCGGCATACCAGCGCGAAATGGCGCGGCGCAGGCGCGGAATGCCGCGCGAGGTGGAATAACCGTGGGTGTCGTCGCGCTGGGCGACGGCGCACAGTTTTTCCACGATGTGCGGCGGCGTCGGGCCGTCGGGGTTCCCCATGCTGAAATCGATAATATCCTCGCCGCGACGGCGTGCGGCCATCTTCAGTTCGGCGGTGATGTTGAATACGTAAGGGGGAAGACGTTCAATGCGCGTAAAACGGCGCTGTGGACTGTTATCAGCCATAGGGGATTCCTCGATAGACGTTAGCGCCCGGACCGTCCGAGCGACGCTGGCCAGCGAACTGACCGAATATCGAACATAGCGCAGCGCCGACGAGCTTGTCGATACCCGGCGCGATATTTTTATTTGCCGCCCTGAAACTCCGCCGCCAGCAGCCCGAACAGCCAGTCGTCGCACCACTGCTCCGCCAGACGGTAGTTGTCGCGCAACGTGCCCTCCAGCTGAAAACCGCACGACTCCAGCAGGCCGCGCGAGGCAAGGTTGCCGGCGGTCACGGTGGCGGTCAGCTTGTGAAAACCGCAGGCGTTCACCGCAAAATCCAGCACTGCCCGCAGCGACTCCTTGCCATAGCCCTTGCCCTGGCCGGCAGGCAAACTCCCGTATCCCACCTCCGCCTGCCGATACGGCGCCCAGTGCGGGCGAAAGCCGGTAATGCCCACCGCCTCTCCGCTGCGCTTCTCACGCATCACCAGGCACAACCACTGCTCGCCGTGTTTGTCCCAGGCCGGCAGGCGCTCTTCGAACCGTGCGCGGATCTCCGCTTCGCTGCGCGGATCGGAGATGTAACGGATCACCTCAGGATCTTGGTACAGGCGCAGAAACAGCGGCCAATCCTCGGCGGTTATCGACTGTAAGTACAAGCGTTCAGTGACCAGCTTCATGAAATCTCCGAAAAACGAAAAAGAGGAACTTACGAATGAAAGATATCTCTTTATTTTCCCCGATTGGTTGCCGATAATCATTTACGTTAAAACCACAAAACCATAACGTCTTGCCCGTTTCCCTACAACCGTCCGCCGCCGTGACTCACGCGGCATCAGGAGAACACCATGGCCTCTTTAGTCATCGACGATATTCCGCAGACGATCGTTAACGTCAAGCGCCAGCTGCGCCAGGCATTGCCGAACTACCGCGACGTTTTTCTGGCGCTGGAGGAGAACATCCGCGGCCAGGTCGACCAGATCCGCCGCGAACTGGCCGCCGGCCATAATCCGGTGCCGCAGATCGACGCGGAAGATATCCTGCAGCAACGCGTCAGCGATCAACAGATAGCGCTGATCAAACAGCGCGGCGCCTGCGCCATTCGCGGTGTGTTTCCCCGCGCCAAGGCCGAAGGCTGGAACCGGGAAATCGGCGACTATCTCGAGCGCAACAACTTCGTCGAGCGGTTGAAAAACGCCGCCGAAGACAACTATTTCGGCAAGCTGGCCGCCAGCAAGCCGCAGATTTACGGCATCTATTGGTCAAAACCACAGGTCGAAGCGCGGCAGGATGCGCGCATGCATGCGGTGCAGGTGTTCCTCAACAGCCTGTGGGCCACCGAAAGCAACGGCAAGCAGCATTTCGATCCGACCCGCGTCGCCACCTACGCCGATCGCACCCGCCGACGCCCGCCGAACTCCTCATCGCTGGGCCTGTCACCGCACGTCGACAGCGGCACCATCGAGCGCTGGCTGGACGAGAATTTCCGCTATGTGTATCGCCACGTCTTCTCCGGCGACTGGCGGCAGTACGATCCCTTTGCCGCCGACGGCCGCACCGAGGTGCGTGAAATAGCCTCCCCGGCGGTCTGCTCGATGTTCCGCACCTTCCAGGGCTGGACGGCGCTGACGCCGCAGCGCACCAACGCCGGCACGCTGAACCTGGTGCCGATCGCCAACGCCATGGCCTATGTGTTGCTGCGCGCGCTGCAGGACGACGTCGCCGACGACGATCTGTGCGATGCGGCGCCGGGCCGCGCGCTGTCGATCTCGGAAAAATGGCATCCCCTTTTATTAAGCGGGATTTCCCCTATTCCCGATCTGGAGCCGGGCGACACGGTATTTTGGCATTGCGACGTGATCCACGCGGTGGAGAACGAACATAACGGCGAGTTCGACAGCAACGTGATGTACATCGCCGCCGCGCCGGGCTGCGAGAAAAACGACGCCTATCTGCAGCGCCAACTGCCGAGCTTTATCGACGGCAGAACGCCGCCGGACTTCGCCCCCGACGATTTCGAAGTGGATTTCGAGGGCCGCGCCACCGTCGAGGTGCTGACGCCGCTGGGCAAAGCGCAGCTCGGCATGCGCTGACCGCCGCCCCAGCCACGGGCCTCTCTCGCTGTGGTATACTGCCGGCATCCGTAGGCCGCAGCGAGAACCCGTCGTGCACCCTTTTTTTGAAATGCTGTTGGCGGTGTTTGATCGCGCCGCGCTGATGTTGATCTGTCTGTTTTTCCTGACCCGCACCCGGCTGTTCCGCCAACTGCTGCAAAAAGAAGACCATACGCCGCTTGAGCTCGGCATCGTCACGGCAATCTTCTCGCTGTTCGCGCTGTTCAGCACCTACTCCGGCATCAACGTTGAGGGATCGCTGGTCAACGTGCGCGTCATCGCCATCATGGCCGGCGGCATCCTGTTCGGCCCCTGGGTGGGGATCGTCACCGGCATCATCGCCGGGGTGCACCGCTATCTGATCGACATCGGCGGCATCACCTCGGTGCCCTGCCTCATCACCAGCATCATCGCCGGCATCAGCGCCGGCTACATCAACCTCAAGGTGAGAAAAGAGCAGCGCTGGCGCGCCGGCATCGTCGGCGGCATGCTGTGCGAATCCCTCACCATGCTGCTGATCGTGCTGTGGGCCAAGCCGACCGAGCTTGGGCTCGACATCGTGTCGCAGATCGCGCTGCCGATGATCCTCGGCACGGTGTGCATCGGCCTGATCGTGCTGCTGGTGCAGAGCGTCGAAGATGAAAAAGAGGTGATCGCCGCGCGCCAGGCCAAGCTGGCGCTGGATATCGCCCACAAGACGCTGCCCTATTTTCGCAACATCAACAGCGAATCGCTGGCCACCATTTGCGATATCATCCGCCAGGATATCCGCGCCGACGCGGTGGCGATCACCGATACCCATCAGGTGCTGGCTTACGTCGGCGTGGGGCGCGAAGCCTACCCGATCGGCCGCGAAGGGCTGAGCCGCGTTACCCGCGAAAGCATTCGCCACGGCAAAATCATCATCAAAAACAACCTGGAAAACCCGGCTGCGCCGCAGATCCATTCGCAGCTGGTGGTGCCGTTGTGGGAAAAGGGCGAAGTGACCGGCGCGCTGAAAATTTACTACTGCCACGCTCACCAGATCACCAACACGCTGAAGGTGATGGCGGTCGGGCTGTCGCAGATCATCTCCACGCAGATGGAGGTTTCGCGCATCGAGCATCTGCGCCAGATGGCGGATAAAGCCGAAATGCGCGCGCTGCAGAGCAAGATTAACCCGCACTTCCTGTTCAACGCGCTGAACGCCATCTCTTCCTCCATCCGCCTGAATCCGGACACCGCGCGCCAGCTGATCATCAATCTGTCGCGCTACCTGCGCTACAACCTGGAGCTGAACGACGAACTGATCGATATCCGTAAGGAACTGCATCAGATCCAGGATTACATCGCCATCGAACAGGCGCGCTTCGGCGCCAAGCTGACGGTGATTTACGACATCGACGACGACGTCTCGGTGCGCATTCCGAGCCTGCTGATCCAGCCGCTGGTGGAGAACGCCATCGTGCACGGCATCCAGCCCTGCAAGGGCAAAGGGGTGGTGGTGATCGCGGTGAAAGATCAGGGCGACCGGGTGAAAATATCGGTGAAGGATACCGGCCACGGCATCAATCAGGAAACCATCGATCGGGTGGCGCGCAACGAGATGCCGGGCCACAATATCGGCCTGCTCAACGTACACCACCGCGTGTCGCTGCTGTACGGTGAAGGGCTGCATATCCGCCGCCTGGAGCCGGGCACCGAAATCGCGTTCTACATCAGCAAAAACGGCGGCAAGCTGCATCAGGAACCGAGCGCGCCGCCGGTCGGGGAGGCCTCATGAAAGCCATCATCGTGGAAGACGAATTCCTCGCGCAGGAAGAACTCAGTTACCTGATAAAGAAACACAGCAATATCGATATCGTCGCCACCTTCGAGGATGGCCTCGACGTCCTCAAATACCTGCAGACCCACCAGGTCGACGCCATTTTCCTCGACATCAACATCCCGTCGCTGGACGGCGTGTTACTGGCGCAAAACATCAGCAAATTCGCGCATCGCCCGTCTATCGTGTTTATCACCGCCTATAAAGAGCACGCGGTGGAAGCGTTCGAGATCGAAGCGTTCGACTATATCCTCAAGCCCTATCACGAGGCGCGCATCGTCACCATGCTGCAAAAGCTGGAGGCGCTGCATCATCGCCCCGCCGGCGCGGCGGAACCGACCAGCGCGCCGAGCCGCGGCAGCCACAGCATCAACCTGATCAAAGACGAGCGGATCATCGTTACCGACATCAACGACATCTATTACGCCGCCGCCGATGAAAAGGTGACGCGGGTCTACACTCGCCGGGAAGAGTTCGTGATGCCGATGAACCTCACCGAGTTTTACGGCCGGCTGCCGGAAGAACATTTCTTCCGCTGCCACCGCTCTTACTGCGTTAACCTGGCCAAGATCCGCGAGATCGTGCCCTGGTTCAACAATACCTACATTCTGCGGCTGAGCGATCTTGAGTTTGAAGTGCCGGTCAGCCGCAGCAAGGTGAAAGAGTTTCGCAAGCTGATGCGCCTGTAAGCGCTTACCAGCGCGGGCCCGGACGGTAGTAATAGCCGGGCGGCGGCGGTGGCGGCATGCGGTAATGCGGCCGATCTCGCCAGTCGCGCCGCGGCGGCCCGTAGTAAATCACCCGTGGCGGCGGGCCGTAATAGTACCCGCGCGGGCGTTCATACCGGTGATGATCGGCCCACCAACGCGGATCGCGCCAGCGATAGCCGTCCCAGTAGTGGCCGCGATGATCGCGATCGCCGATATGCAACGACAGGCCCGGCACGTTCACGCCGATGGACACGTCGGCCTGGCTCGCCAGCGGCAGCGCCAGCAGCGCGGCCAGTAACAACAGCGTTTTTTTCATTTCATGGACTCCTGCAGAGCGGACCTCGTCCGATCGCAGATAACATAGTCCCGCGCTCGCCGCCGCTCTATAGGCGCAATGCCGATTTACGCCTTGCAGACGCATCCTTCACAATTTCACCACAATCATTCACCGGCGATTAACAATAAATCGTTGATATCTTTGATGTAGATCACGTGTCACCCCCGGCATTTCACGCGCTTTTCGGCGCAAAAACGGCAACTCACGCCGTATAAAATGCATTTCATTCCTTCCATCGTGCAACTCATTCCCGATCCGCCGCCCGCCGGGGGCGCCGGCCATATAATAAGCCCATACCGCGGGAACACAGATTCACCCCGCAAATTTCAGCCAACGGCTCACGCCCGGCAACGCACACACAGGAAGGAGACCGGCCATGAACACCAAACCGGCAAATCGCAGCTTAATCGTTCTCGGCACCATCATCTGTCAGATGGGTCTGGGCACCATCTACACCTGGAGCCTGTTCAACCAGCCGCTGGTCGACAAGTTCCACTGGGGGCTGGCGGACGTCGCCACCACCTTCTCCATCACCAGCTTCTTCCTGGCCTTCGCCACGCTGTTCGCCGGCAAGCTGCAAGAACGCTTCGGCATCCGCAATCTGACGCTGTGTTCCGGCATCCTGGTCGGCCTGGGTCTCATCGCCAGCGCCCACGTCAGCTCGCTTGACATGATTTACCTGCTGGCCGGCGTGGTGGTGGGCTTTGCGGTCGGTATCGCCTACATCTCCACCCTGTCCAACCTGATTAAGTGGTTCCCCGCCAACAAAGGCCTGATTTCCGGCATCTCGGTCGGCGCCTTCGGCAGCGGCAGCCTGCTGTTCAAATACGTCAACGCCGCCCTGATCGCTGACGTCGGCGTTTCCGGCGCCTTCTTCTACTGGGGTGCCATCGTGATGGGCCTGATCGTCGTCGGTTCCCTGTTGCTGAAAGAGCCGGTGCTGGCGGCCAACGCCGCACAGCAAGGTGCCAATGGTCTGGGCAACGACTTCAGCGTGCGCCAGATGCTGGCCACCAAAGAAGCCTACCTGCTGTTCACCATCTTCTTCGCTGCCTGCATGAGCGGTCTGTACCTGATTGGCATCGTGAAAGACATGGGCGTTCAGCTGGCCGGGATGGACTTGGCTACCGCCGCCAACACCGTGTCCGCCGTCGCCATCTTCAACACCGCCGGCCGCATCATCCTGGGTACGCTGTCCGATAAAGTGGGCCGCATGCGCGTCATCAGCTTCACCATGCTGGTTACCGTGCTGGCGATTGTCGCCCTGAGCTTCATGACCCTGAACCACACGCTGTTCTTCATCTGCGTCGGCGCGGTGGCCTTCTGCTTCGGCGGCAACATCACCGTGTTCCCGGCGATTGTCGGCGACTTCTTCGGCCTGAAAAACCACAGCAAAAACTACGGCATCATCTACCAGGGCTTCGGCCTGGGCGCGCTGGCCGGTTCGTTCGTCGCCAAATACTTCGGCGGCTTCCACGCCACCTTCATGGTGATTGGCGTCCTGTCCGCCGCTTCTTTGCTGATTACGCTGTTCATCAAAGCGCCGAAGGCGGTGGAAATGGAAAGCGAAGAAACCGCACAGGCGGCGGAGCTGGCCAAAGCCTGATACCCCGCGAAAACGACAAGGGGCGCAACCTGCGGGTTGCGCCCCTTTTTTATTGCCCTGCCGCGCGGCTTACAGCCGCATGCCCAGCGTCTGGCGCAGATGCGCGCCGGCCCCCAACAGGCCCGGTTGACCATGGGTTATCATGAACACCGGAATGTCGCGCACATAGTCGCGGAAGCGCCCCTTGTCTTCGAAGGCGGCGCGGAAGCCCGAGGCCTTGAAGAATTCCATAAAGCGCGGCACGATGCCGCCGGCGATGTACACGCCGCCAAAGGTGCCCAGATTCAGCGCCAGGTTGCCGCCGAAGCGCCCCATGATCACGCAAAACAGCGACAGCGCACGGCGGCAGTCGATGCAGCTGTCGGCCAGCGCCCGCTCGGTAATGTCCTTCGGCGCCAGTTTCTCCGGCAGGCGGTTGTCCGCCTTGACGATGGCGCGATACAGGTTGACCAGGCCCGGCCCGGACAGCACGCGCTCGGCGGAAACGTGCCCCACTTCACCGCGTAGCACCTCCAGAATAATGTCTTCTTCTTCGCTGTTCGGTGCGAAATCGACATGGCCGCCCTCGCCCGGCAGGCTGACCCAGCGGCGATCGACCTGCACCAGGTGGGCAACACCCAGCCCGGTGCCGGCGCCGTACACCGCGATCGGTTTGCCCGGCTGCGCATCGCCGCCGCCAAACTGCAGCACGTCGTCCGGCGAGAGCATCGGGATCGCCATCGAGACGGCGGTGAAATCGTTGATCACTTCCAGGTGACTCAGCCCCAGGCTGGCCTTCATTTCTTTGATCGAGAACGCCCAGCTGTGGTTGGTCATCGCGACCCAGTCTTCCGTCACCGGGCAGGCGATCGCGATGCAGGCGTCCTGCACCTCGATATCGCACGCTTTCAGATAGTGGCGGATCACCGCCTCCAGGCTGTCGAACTCCAGGCCGGAATAGGTTTTCGCCTGGGTAATCTCACCCGTCGCAACAGTGCACAACGCCAGGCGGGCATTGGTGCCGCCAACATCACCCACGAGGGCATAGGTCATTGATTTCGTCTCCGCAAAATGAAAAATAACACGCTGCCCACACTGTAAAATCCTGCTGCGAAAACAACAATCACCCGCCTCGGATCTGCACCTCAATAGCGATCTGGATCACAGAAAACGTTTCAGCTTGCCCGCTATGCTGCGATTTGAAACAAATTGCGGCAAAAAATGCCCCCCGGCGACTGTTAACCGCCATCGCAGCCGGGCAATATCAATGCGTGCCTGCGCGCCGATAGTCTGGCAAGCTGTGGCCACTGCCCAACCACCCGCTCTCCCTGCCCCGCAGGGAGGCATCGACAAGGGATTATTCATGCTGCATCCGCGCGCCAATGCCATGTTGGCCTTTGCTTTGCCTGCGCTGATTATCGGTTCCGCTTCCAGTCTGGTGCTGCTGTTGGTGATGAAAATTGCCGCCGCATTGCAGCAATTACTGTGGGTGACGCTGCCCGATGCGCTGAGCCTGGACGCCCAGTCGCCCTGGTGGCCGGTTGCGATGCTGACGCTGACCGGCGTGGCGGTCGGCCTGATCGTGCGTTATATGCCGGGTCACGCCGGGCCGGATCCGGCGACGGAATCGCTGATCGGCATGCCGCTGCCGCTCTCCGCCCTGCCGGGGTTGGGGTTGGCGCTGATCGTCGGCCTGGCCGGCGGCGTCAGTCTGGGGCCGGAGAACCCGATCACCGCTATCAACATCGCACTGGCGGCGGCGGCCGGCGCGCGCCTGCTGCCGAAAGTGCCGCGCATGGACTGGATCATCCTGGCCGCGGCAGGCACCATCGGCGCAATGTTCGGCACACCGGTCGCCGCCGCGCTGATCTTTTCGCAAACCCTGGCCGGCAATAACGAAACGCCGCTGTGGGATCGGCTGTTCGCCCCGCTGGTGGCCGCCGCCGCCGGCGCGGTCACCACCCAGATGTTCTTCGTGCCCAATTTCGCCCTGCAGCTCGACGCCTACGACGTGACGCGGCTGCCGGACATCTTCAGCGGCGCCATCGTGGCGCTGATCGCCATCGCGCTCGGCATGGTGGCGCTGTGGTGTTTCCCGCACGTTCACCGCCTGTTCCATTCAATGAAGAATCCGGTGTTGATGTTAGGGCTGGGCGGCTTTGTGCTGGGGCTGCTGGCGCTGTTAGGCGGAGAGATTACCCTGTTCAAGGGGCTGGATGAGATGAAACGCCTGGCGGTGGACGACAGCTATTCGGTGCCGGCGCTGTTGACCATTACCCTGACCAAGCTGGCGGCGCTGGTGATCGCCGCCGCCTGCGGTTTTCGCGGCGGGCGCNGCATCTTCCCGGCGGTGTTCGTCGGCGCGGCGCTGGGCCTGATGCTGCATCAGCATGTTCCGGCGGTGCCGGCGGCGATCACCGTCTCCTGCGCCATCATGGGGCTGGTGCTGGTGGTGACCCGCGACGGCTGGCTGAGCCTGTTTATGGCAGTGGCGGTAGTGCCGGATCTGCACCTGCTGCCGGTCTTGTGCATCGTGATGCTGCCCGCCTGGCTGGCGCTGGCGGGCAAACCGCTGATGCTGGTAAACCGCCGGCAACCGCCGCACGACGATTAGGCCAGCGCGAACGCCGCGGCGGCGCGGGCGTGGATCGCGGTGGTGTCGAACACCGGCACCGACGCATCCCGCTCGCTCACCAGCAAGCCTATTTCGGTGCAGCCGAAAATAATCCCCTGCGCCCCCTGCTGTTCCAGATCGCTGATGATCCGGCGATACTCGTCGCGCGAGGCGTCGCGAATTTTGCCGAGGCACAGCTCGTCATAGATTATGCGGTGCACGATGTCACGATCGGCGCTGACCGGCGTCACCACGTCGATGCCGTGCAATTCATGCAGGCGGCCGCGGTAGAAGGTCTGCTCCATGGTAAAACGCGTGCCCAGCAGCCCGACGCGGCGAATGTTTTTCTCCCGCACCTGCAGCGCCGTGGCATCGGCGATGTGAATCAGCGGCAGGCCGCTGGCCTGCTCGACCGCCTCCGCCACCTTGTGCATGGTGTTGGTGCAGATCACGATGGCTTCGGCGCCGGCGGCGCGCAACGCCACCGCGGCCTCGGCCAACAGCCGGCCGGCGCCGTCCCAATCGCCCTGGTGCTGCAAGCGCTCAATCTCCTGGAAATCGACGCTGTAGAGCACGATTTTGGCCGAATGCAGCCCGCCGAGGCGCGCCTTTACCTGCTCGTTGATGGTGCGGTAATACGGAATGGTGGATTCCCAGCTCATGCCGCCCAGCAGACCCAACACTTTCATCCTTCGTTCCTCAGCATTTCCGACGATCCTCTGACCTTACCTGAGAATCGTCAGTCTGACGACGCCTTATTTGGCGCCGGAATTGATCGGCTGGCGCGCCTCGAACCAGCGCTGGCGCAGCGTGTCGTACAGCCAGTTATAGGCCATGGTGTACGGCAGGAAGAACAGGAAGAAACCGATTTCCAGCATAAACGCCTGCGCCCAGGAGATACTCAGCATCCAGGCGGCGATCGGCACGCCGATCAGGATAAAACCGGCTTCAAAGCCGACGGCGTGCAGCGCGCGCACCTTCAGGTTACGCACCACCCGGCTGACCGGCCACAGGCGGTCGAACACCGTGTTGTAAACCATGTTCCACAGCATCGCGACGGTGGACAGCATCACCGCCAACGCGCCGACCTGCACCATTGAGCGGTTCAGCAGCCACGCGCCCAGCGGGGCGCAAACCATCACGGCGATGGCCTCGAAACCGACGGCGTGGACGATACGTTCAATGAGAGACTTGTTTTGCAGTTGCATACATCACCTTTTTTTCAACAGTTGTTGCGAAAGCCTGGTGATTATCATCGCTTTTTTGGGTAGATTAAAAATAGGTTCCATCGATAAAGTAGATATATCATGCACTATTCCCCGGAAGCGTTGCAGGCGTTCGTGGAAGCCGCCGCCCTCGGCTCATTTTCCGCCGCCGCGCGCAAACTGCGCAAAAGCCAATCCACCGTCAGCACCGCCATCGCCAATCTGGAGGCCGACCTGGCATTGACGCTGTTCGATCGCAGCGCGCGCCAGCCGGTGCTCACCGCCGCCGGCCGCAAAGTGCTGGGGCACGTACAGGCTATCCTCGCGGCCAGCGAACGGCTCGACGCCCTGAGCATTCAGCTGGCGGGCGAGGTTGAACCGCGCCTGAGCATGGTGTTTTCCGATACCTACCAGCCCAAGCATCACGATCGGTTGATGCAGCTGTTCGAACAGCGCTACCCGGAAATTGAGCTGGAATGGATGATCGCCGAGGAAGGCGACGTTATCGATCTGCTGCAAAGCGGCCGCGCGCATTTGGGCATGGTGGAAGTGCAAAAAAGTTATCCGCCGGATATCGCCTTCTCCCGGCTGCCTGAGCAGACCGAAATGGGGCTGTTCGTCGCCCATCAGCATCCGCTGGCCCAGGTCGCCGCGCCGACGCCGGAGCAGTTGTCCAGCACCCGCCAGCTGATCCTGAATACCTACACCGGCGCCGAGGCGGCCAGACAGGGTGGACTGGTTTGGTCGGCGCCCAGCTATCTGCTGTTGCTGGAGATGGCGGAACAAGGATTCGGTTGGGCGGTGTTGCCGCACTGGCTGGTACAGCAATACGGCCACGGCAGACTCACCCAGCTGCGGCCGCGCGGCTGGCCAAAACTGATTTCGGTGGATGCGGTATGGTCCAAACTGACCCCGCCGGGCCCGGCGGGGTTCTGGATGCTGGAGCGCCTGCTGGGCGACACCCTGCCCTAAGCGGCGGCGTTGCGCGCCTGAATAGCGCGAGAGACGGTATCGAGGAGTTCCGGAATGTCCATCTTCGGCAGCATCACTTCGATGAAGGCCAGCCGCTCGTCGTCCGCGACCTCGCGCAGCGCCTGACGCAATCCGTCCGGATCGCTGACCCGCAACGCCTTCACCGGCCGCTCACCGGCCAGCGCCGTCGGCAACTGCGTCCAGTTCCAGCGCGCGATGTCGTTATAACTTTGCTCCGGCCCGTGGATCGCGCGCTCAACGGTATACCCCTGATTGTTCAACACGAAGATCACCGGTTTAAGCCCGTCGCGCAGCATCGATCCCAGTTCCTGCACGGTTAACTGCGCGGCGCCGTCACCGATCAGCAATACTGCCCGGCGCTGCGGTTCGGCGGTCTGCACGCCGAACGTCGCCGGCAGGGTATAGCCGATCGATCCCCAGAGCGACTGCACGATCAGGCGGCAGCCACGCGGCAACGTCAGCGCCGCCGCGCCGAAACAGGCGGTACCCTGATCGGCCAGCACGATATCCCCCGGCCGCAGGAAATCCTGTATCTGCCGCCAGAAGGCGTGCTGATCCAGCCGTTCCCCATCGCCTTCCGGCAGCGCCGGGCGAACGATCGGCGGCAATGGCCAACGCGACGCCAGCGACAGGCTCAGGCGGTGCAATGCCTGCACCGCCTCGCGCATCGGAATGCGGCTAAAGCGCCGCCGCCCGACCCAGGCTTCGAACGGCTGAATATCGATGCATTTTTCCACCGGCAGATGATGCGTGAAACCGGCGGTAATGGTGTCGGTCAAGCGTACGCCGACGTTGATCACCACATCGGCGTTTTCGATCAATTGTTTCACCGCCGGATCGCTGGCGCCGCCGCAGTAGGTACCAACGAAACCGGCGCAGTTCTCGTCCAGCACGCCCTTGCCGAGCAGCAGCGTCGCGTGCGGCATATCGACCTCCTGCAGCCACTCGTCCAGCGCCGCTTCGGCGCCGAAGCGATCGGCGAGGAAGTCCGCCAGCAGCGACACCCGCCGCGCCGACAGCAGCTTTTCGCGCGCTGCGGCGATAAACGCCTGCAATGCGCTCTGCGACAGTTTGGCCTGACGCAACATCAACGGCGCCGGTTTGGCCGATAGCGGCGCTTGTGCGACGTCGCTGGGCAACATCAGGTAAACCGGGCGATGTTCCAGCAAGGCGGCGCCGATCAGGCGGTCTATCTCCACGGCGGCGTTATCGGCGGTCAGGTTAGCCTGTGCGACGGTCACCTCTTTGGCTATCCGGGCGAAGTGGGTGAAGTCGCCATCCCCCAGCGAATGGTGCAGCAAATCACCGGCGCGCTGGGCGCGCTGCGCCGGCGTGCCGACCACGTGGATCACCGGCAGGTATTCGGCGTAGCTGCCGGCCACCCCGTTCAACGCGCTCAGCTCGCCGACGCCAAAGGTGGTGAGCAGCGCGGCCGCCGGTTTGCAGCGCGCATAGCCATCGGCTGCGTAGGCGGCGTTCAACTCGTTGGCGCAGCCTACCCAGGTGATTTGCGGATGCGCGAGGACGTGATCGAGAAATTGCAGGTTGTAATCCCCCGGCACGCCGAAGAAATGACGGATGCCGATTTGGGCCAAACGATCGAGCAGATAATCGGCCACCGTATAGGTCTGAGTCATGATCATCACCTGTCTGCAACTGGAGCGATTATCTTAAGTATCGAAGATGCCGTTCAAATTTCGAACAATCACCCCTGCGTCAAACGGCAACCTGGCGTTACATGCCGGCGCCGTGATCCCTCCCGCGGCAGCGCGAGGTGAAAACGTATACACTCAAAGCACTTCACCTCTCGCCGACAAGGATAACTATGTCTTACCCAGCCTCCCCTTCGCGTTATCAAGATATGGAATACCGGCGCTGCGGCCGCAGCGGGCTGAAGCTGCCCGCCGTCTCACTCGGGCTGTGGCACAACTTCGGCGACGCCACGCTGTACGACAACGCCCGCGGCCTGATCCGCTGCGCCTTCGATCGCGGCATTACCCATTTCGATCTGGCCAATAACTACGGCCCGCCGCCCGGCGCCGCCGAGGAGAACTTTGGCCGCATTCTCAACGCCGATCTGCGGGCCTGGCGCGATGAGCTGATCGTCTCATCCAAAGCCGGTTACACCATGTGGCCCGGCCCCTACGGCGATTGGGGCTCGAAAAAGTACCTGGTCGCCAGCCTCGATCAGAGCCTGAAGCGCATGGGGTTGGAGTATGTGGATATCTTTTATCATCATCGGCCGGATCCGGACACGCCGCTGGAAGAAACCATGGCGGCGCTGGATCTGCTGGTGCGCCAGGGCAAAGCGCTGTATGTCGGCCTGTCCAACTACCCGGCCGAGCGCGCACGACAGGCGTTCGACATTCTGCAGCGGCTCGGCACGCCGTGCGTGATCCACCAGCCGAAGTATTCGATGTTGGAACGCGGGCCGGAGACGGCGTTGCTGGATACGCTGGAGGAACATGGCGTCGGATCTATCGCCTTCTCGCCGCTGGCGGGCGGCCTGCTGACCGATCGCTACCTGCACGGCATACCGCAAGATTCTCGCGCCGCCAGCGGCAGCCGCTTCCTGCAGCCGGAGCAGCTGACCGCCGAGCGACTGGACAAGGTGCGCCGCCTCGATGCGCTGGCGCGGCAACGCGGGCAGAAGCTGTCGCAGATGGCGCTGGCCTGGGTGTTGCGCGGCGATCGCGTTACCTCAGTGCTGATCGGCGCCAGCAAGAATGCGCAGATAGAAGACGCGGTGGGCATGCTGGCCAATCGTCACTTTAGTGAAGAAGAGCTCGCGCAGATCGAGACAATCTTATTGTAATCGTTTACAAATTCCGCCGTTCAATCGAGCGGCGCTACCCCAGAAAAATCTCAAATCTTAACCTCCTGCATCATTTTCAGAGTGGCTCTCAGATTCAACCCTATGCGCCGGCGCTATGATGCCGATATTACAGCAAAAATAACGATAAGGCCGCTTTTAAACTGATGAACGCGCTTCATAAAGTGACAAACGGCCAGGCCGCGCAAGCGGGAAGGAGAAGCCATGTTT
>NZ_JVEL01000590.1:0-3395 GCF_001076875.1 Serratia sp. 506_PEND | reverse complement strand
CTCTGCTCTTGGCCGCCATTTTGGCGGCGACGGTACTGCCCGCCGCACAGCAGGCGCATGCCGAAGGGATCAGCATCGATCTGATGCCGGGCGTTTCATTGCGCATCGGCGATCAGGATAACCGCGGCCGCTATTGGGATGGTTACGATTGGCGGGATCGCGACTGGTGGCAAGGCCATCAGGGGCGTTATCTCGGCGACCGCAGCCGTCGCGGTTACTACTGGGACGGCTATCGCTGGCGCGATGGCGACTACTGGCGTAAACACTATTACTACCATGAAGGACGCTATCGTAAATACGACAAACACTACGATAAGCACCACTGGAAGAAAGAGAAAAAGCACCACCACGATCATGACCGCGATCGCTGGCGCCGCCACGGCGATGACGACCGCGATTAACGACGACGGGCCGGCGCAACGCCGGCCCGCACTGTTTTTGCTTACAGCACGCTGCCGATCAGCAGGTAGCCGTTCAATCCCACCACCACCAGCACGATCAGCTTGCCCAGGTTTTGCACCAGCGGGCCGTTGACCATTTCCCCCATCAGCGCCCGATTGCCGGTGAAAGCCAGCAGCGGCACCAACGCCAGCGCAATGCCGAAGCTGAGCAGCACCTGGCTCAGCACCAGAATGCGCGTCGCATCCATCCCCAACATGATGACGATAAACGACGGCAGCATGGTCACCGCGCGCCGCAGCCACAGCGGAATATGGAAACGCACGAACCCCTGCATCACCACCTGCCCCGCCAACGTGCCGACCACGGTAGAAGAGAGGCCGGCCGCCACCAGGCTCAGGCCGAACACGGTGGCGGCGGCGTGCCCGAGCAGCGGTTGCAGCGTCAGGTAAGCCACGTCGAGATCGGCGATGCCGCTGTGGCCGCTGAAATGAAACGCGGCGGCGGCGGTGGCCATCATCGCCAGATTGACGAAACCGGCGATGGTCATGGCCACGGCGACGTCGACTTTGGTGGCGGCATAGCGTTCCGCCTTGTCGTGCTCGCCGCCGATTTGGGTGAGCGACGAATGCAGATAGATCACGTGCGGCATGATGGTGGCGCCCAATACCCCGGCAGCCAGGAATACCGCATCGCCGTTAGGCAGATCGGGCAACGCCATGCCTTTCAGCAGCGGCGCAAGCTGCGGCTGGGAAAACGCCAGCTCGACGATGTAGGCGGCGGCGACGAACAACAACAGGCCGCCGATCACCAGCTCCAGCGGCTTTTGTCCGCGCTTTTGCAGCATCAGAATTAAAAAGGTGGCGATCCCGGTCAGCACTGCGCCCTGCAACAGAGAGACGCCGAGCAGCAGCTTGAAGCCGATCGCCGCGCCGATAAACTCGGCCAGGTCGGTCGCCATGGCGATGATCTCCGCCTGCACCCAATAGGCCCACACCGCCGGCCGCGGAAAGCGATCGCGAATGTGCTCAGCCAGGTTTTTTCCGGTAGCGATGCCCAGCTTGGCGGACAACAGCTGGATCAGCATCGCCATCACATTGGCCCAAACCACCACCCACAGCAGGCTGTAGCCGAATGAGGCGCCGGCCTGGATGTTGGTGGCGAAGTTGCCGGGATCGATATAGCCGATAGCGGCGATGAAGGCGGGCCCCATGAGCGAGAGTTTGATTTTTCTGGCGGAGCGACCGGAGGTGGTTTCAACCACGCGACTGTTCAGCATATGTTGAACCCTTACTGAAATTACGTTTATCTCCACTCTATATAAATGATAATAATTATCAAGCGCATTTGGAGCGGTAAAACTTATCTCTGTAATAGCCAACATTAACGGTTTTATCGAAGGGTTCAGCACGAAGCTTGCCGATTTCCGTGCTTTTGGGATGGGATTTTGGCTGCAATACCCCTGAAAGACAGGTTAGCACAAGAATACGAATTTCCTATTACTGCTTTAACATCTTGATTTTTTATGCTTTTGCGCAACACTTTAGGAGAACTCCCACTATGATTTTCCATATTTGCAATAGAAGTCTCGTTTTTAAACGTAGCGTTACATAAAATGACAGCCGAAATTCAGCCTGCCTCAAATTTGGAGCAAACATGTCCCATATTGCGCACTTTGCGTTGGCGATAGTGGTGGTGGCGATCCTGGCCCTGTTGGTGTGCCGCGATCGTAAAAGCATCCGCATTCGCTATGTTATTCAACTACTGGTTATCGAAGTACTGCTGGCCTACTTTTTCCTGCATTCGGAAGCGGGTTTGGGCTTCGTAAAAGGATTCGCCGCGCTGTTTGACAAACTGCTCGGGTTTGCGGGACAAGGGACTGATTTCGTGTTCGGCGGCATGGGCGACAAAGGCCTGGCGTTCTTCTTCCTGAAGGTGCTGTGCCCAATCGTCTTCATTTCGGCGCTGATCGGTATTCTGCAGTACATCAAGGTGCTGCCGTTCATCATCCGCATTATCGGCACCGTGCTGTCGAAAGTGAACGGCATGGGCAAGCTGGAGTCGTTTAACGCCGTCAGCTCGCTGATCCTGGGGCAATCCGAAAACTTCATCGCCTACAAGGATATCCTGGGCAAGATGTCGGAAAAGCGCATGTACACCATGGCGGCGACCGCGATGTCTACGGTTTCCATGTCCATCGTCGGCGCCTACATGACCATGCTGGACGCCAAGTTCGTGGTGGCGGCGCTGGTATTGAACATGTTCAGCACCTTTATCGTGCTGTCGCTGGTCAACCCGTACGACACCAATAAAGAAGAAGAGCTGCACCTCGGCAACCTGCACGAAGGCCAGAGCTTCTTTGAAATGCTGGGTGAATACATCCTGGCGGGCTTCAAAGTAGCGATTATCGTCGCCGCGATGCTGATTGGCTTCATCGCCCTGATCGCCGCGCTCAACGGTGTGTTCAGCGCCATTTTCGGCCTGAGCTTCCAGGAAATCCTCGGCTACTTCTTCTATCCATTCGCCTGGATCATGGGCATCCCTAAACACGAAGCCCTGCAGGTTGGCAGCATCATGGCGACCAAACTGGTTTCCAACGAATTCGTGGCCATGATGGAACTGCAGAAAGTCTCTGCCGAGCTGTCGCCGCGCAGCCTGGGGATCCTGTCGGTGTTCCTGGTGTCCTTCGCCAACTTCTCTTCCATCGGCATCGTGGCCGGTGCGATCAAGGGCCTGAACGAACACCAGGGCAATGTGGTGTCACGCTTTGGCCTGAAGCTGGTGTACGGCTCTACGCTGGTCAGCATCCTGTCCGCTTCCATCGCGGGTCTGGTGCTGGGCTAAGCCTCGAACCGGCCAGGATAACAAGGCGCCTGCGGGCGCCTTTTTTATTGGCTGGCCTTCGGCGAAGGTGGAATAATGCAAAGCAAAAAGCCGACCCTAAGGTCGGCTTTTTAAATGGTGGTGGAGCTAGACGGGATCGAACCGTCGACCTC
>NZ_JVEL01000589.1:0-5153 GCF_001076875.1 Serratia sp. 506_PEND | reverse complement strand
AAGCCATCAGAACCAATCTCGGAACTTCGCTGAAAATCTCTCTAAAAACACCTTCGGTGTTGTAAGGTTAAGCCTCACGGATCATTAGTACTGGTTAGCTCAATGCATCGCTGCACTTACACACCCAGCCTATCAACGTCTTAGTCTTAAACGTTCCTTCAGGGGCCTTAAAGGCCCAGGGAAGACTCATCTTGAGGCAAGTTTCGCGCTTAGATGCTTTCAGCGCTTATCTTTTCCGCACTTAGCTACCGGGCAATGCCATTGGCATGACAACCCGAACACCAGTGGTGCGTTCACTCCGGTCCTCTCGTACTAGGAGCAACCCCTCTCAATCTTCCAACGCCCACGGCAGATAGGGACCGAACTGTCTCACGACGTTCTAAACCCAGCTCGCGTACCACTTTAAATGGCGAACAGCCATACCCTTGGGACCTACTTCAGCCCCAGGATGTGATGAGCCGACATCGAGGTGCCAAACACCGCCGTCGATATGAACTCTTGGGCGGTATCAGCCTGTTATCCCCGGAGTACCTTTTATCCGTTGAGCGATGGCCCTTCCATTCAGAACCACCGGATCACTAAGACCTACTTTCGTACCTGCTCGAGCCGTCACTCTCGCAGTCAAGCTAGCTTATGCCTTTGCACTAACCTCACGATGTCCGACCGTGATTAGCTAACCTTCGTGCTCCTCCGTTACTCTTTGGGAGGAGACCGCCCCAGTCAAACTACCCACCAGACACTGTCCTCACCCCGGATCACGGGGCCGAGTTAGAACATCAAACATTAAAGGGTGGTATTTCAAGGATGGCTCCACGCAGACTGGCGTCCACGCTTCAAAGCCTCCCACCTATCCTACACATCAAGGCTCAATGTTCAGTGTCAAGCTATAGTAAAGGTTCACGGGGTCTTTCCGTCTTGCCGCGGGTACACTGCATCTTCACAGCGAGTTCAATTTCACTGAGTCTCGGGTGGAGACAGCCTGGCCATCATTACGCCATTCGTGCAGGTCGGAACTTACCCGACAAGGAATTTCGCTACCTTAGGACCGTTATAGTTACGGCCGCCGTTTACTGGGGCTTCGATCAAGAGCTTCGCCTTGCGGCTGACCCCATCAATTAACCTTCCAGCACCGGGCAGGCGTCACACCGTATACGTCCACTTTCGTGTTTGCACAGTGCTGTGTTTTTATTAAACAGTTGCAGCCAGCTGGTATCTTCGACTGGCTTCAGCTCCATCCGCGAGGGACTTCACCTACATGCCAGCGTGCCTTCTCCCGAAGTTACGGCACCATTTTGCCTAGTTCCTTCACCCGAGTTCTCTCAAGCGCCTTGGTATTCTCTACCTGACCACCTGTGTCGGTTTGGGGTACGATTTAATGTTACCTGGAGCTTAGAGGATTTTCCTGGAAGCAGGGCATCAACTACTTCTGCACCGTAGTGCATCGTCATCACGCCTCAGGGTTAGCATGCAACCGGATTTACCAGGTCACACCCCCTACACGCTTAAACCGGGACAACCGTCGCCCGGCTAGCCTAGCCTTCTCCGTCCCCCCTTCGCAGTAACACCAAGTACAGGAATATTAACCTGTTTCCCATCGACTACGCTTTTCAGCCTCGCCTTAGGGGTCGACTCACCCTGCCCCGATTAACGTTGGACAGGAACCCTTGGTCTTCCGGCGAGCGGGCTTTTCACCCGCTTTATCGTTACTTATGTCAGCATTCGCACTTCTGATACCTCCAGCAACCCTCACAGGCCACCTTCAACGGCTTACAGAACGCTCCCCTACCCAACAACGCCTAAGCGTCGCTGCCGCAGCTTCGGTGCATGGTTTAGCCCCGTTACATCTTCCGCGCAGGCCGACTCGACCAGTGAGCTATTACGCTTTCTTTAAATGATGGCTGCTTCTAAGCCAACATCCTGGCTGTCTATGCCTTCCCACATCGTTTCCCACTTAACCATGACTTTGGGACCTTAGCTGGCGGTCTGGGTTGTTTCCCTCTTCACGACGGACGTTAGCACCCGCCGTGTGTCTCCCGTGATAACATTCTTCGGTATTCGGAGTTTGCATCGGTTTGGTAAGCCGGGATGGCCCCCTAGCCGAAACAGTGCTCTACCCCCGAAGATGAGTTCACGAGGCGCTACCTAAATAGCTTTCGGGGAGAACCAGCTATCTCCCGGTTTGATTGGCCTTTCACCCCCAGCCACAAGTCATCCGCTAATTTTTCAACATTAGTCGGTTCGGTCCTCCAGTTAGTGTTACCCAACCTTCAACCTGCCCATGGCTAGATCACCGGGTTTCGGGTCTATACCTTGCAACTAATCGCCCAGTTAAGACTCGGTTTCCCTACGGCTCCCCTATACGGTTAACCTTGCTACAAAATATAAGTCGCTGACCCATTATACAAAAGGTACGCAGTCACACCACGAAGGTGCTCCCACTGCTTGTACGTACACGGTTTCAGGTTCTATTTCACTCCCCTCGCCGGGGTTCTTTTCGCCTTTCCCTCACGGTACTGGTTCACTATCGGTCAGTCAGGAGTATTTAGCCTTGGAGGATGGTCCCCCCATATTCAGACAGGATGTCACGTGTCCCGCCCTACTCATCGAACTCACGACCTGTGCATTTTAGTGTACGGGGCTATCACCCTTTGCTGCGCGACTTTCCAGACGCTTCCACTAACACACAAGCCGATTCAGGTTCTGGGCTCCTCCCCGTTCGCTCGCCGCTACTGGGGGAATCTCGGTTGATTTCTTTTCCTCGGGGTACTTAGATGTTTCAGTTCCCCCGGTTCGCCTCATGCCACTATGTATTCATGACATGATAGTGTGTCGAAACACACTGGGTTTCCCCATTCGGGTATCGCCGGTTATAACGGTTCATATCACCTTACCGACGCTTTTCGCAGATTAGCACGCCCTTCATCGCCTCTGACTGCCTAGGCATCCACCGTGTACGCTTAGTCACTTAACCTCACAACCCGAAGATGTTTCCATCGTTCGYGYTGCAAACATTTGAGAGACTCTATGACAGGTTACTCTTCATCCCAATACGTCTACGGAGGGATAAATTTCAGCCGTCATGTTTCAATTTTCAGCTTGTTCCAGATTGTTAAAGAGCAAAATACTTCGCAGCATACTGTCGCCAATATACTCTGAAGTATTAAATACCGGACTATATGGTGGAGCTAAGCGGGATCGAACCGCTGACCTCCTGCGTGCAAGGCAGGCGCTCTCCCAGCTGAGCTATAGCCCCATACAGTCACGCGCAGTACCTTTTCCACTTCCGAGAAGTGGTAGGCCTGAGTGGACTTGAACCACCGACCTCACCCTTATCAGGGGTGCGCTCTAACCACCTGAGCTACAAGCCTATAAAGGTATTTCTGCTCGTTACTTTCTATCAGACAATCTGTGTGAGCACGCCACGCGAACTAATATCTTTAGGTAAGGAGGTGATCCAACCGCAGGTTCCCCTACGGTTACCTTGTTACGACTTCACCCCAGTCATGAATCACAAAGTGGTAAGCGCCCTCCCGAAGGTTAAGCTACCTACTTCTTTTGCAACCCACTCCCATGGTGTGACGGGCGGTGTGTACAAGGCCCGGGAACGTATTCACCGTAGCATTCTGATCTACGATTACTAGCGATTCCGACTTCATGGAGTCGAGTTGCAGACTCCAATCCGGACTACGACATACTTTATGAGGTCCGCTTGCTCTCGCGAGGTCGCTTCTCTTTGTATATGCCATTGTAGCACGTGTGTAGCCCTACTCGTAAGGGCCATGATGACTTGACGTCATCCCCACCTTCCTCCAGTTTATCACTGGCAGTCTCCTTTGAGTTCCCGGCCGAACCGCTGGCAACAAAGGATAAGGGTTGCGCTCGTTGCGGGACTTAACCCAACATTTCACAACACGAGCTGACGACAGCCATGCAGCACCTGTCTCAGAGTTCCCGAAGGCACCAATCCATCTCTGGAAAGTTCTCTGGATGTCAAGAGTAGGTAAGGTTCTTCGCGTTGCATCGAATTAAACCACATGCTCCACCGCTTGTGCGGGCCCCCGTCAATTCATTTGAGTTTTAACCTTGCGGCCGTACTCCCCAGGCGGTCGATTTAACGCGTTAGCTCCGGAAGCCACGCCTCAAGGGCACAACCTCCAAATCGACATCGTTTACAGCGTGGACTACCAGGGTATCTAATCCTGTTTGCTCCCCACGCTTTCGCACCTGAGCGTCAGTCTTCGTCCAGGGGGCCGCCTTCGCCACCGGTATTCCTCCAGATCTCTACGCATTTCACCGCTACACCTGGAATTCTACCCCCCTCTACGAGACTCTAGCTTGCCAGTTTCAAATGCAGTTCCCAGGTTGAGCCCGGGGATTTCACATCTGACTTAACAAACCGCCTGCGTGCGCTTTACGCCCAGTAATTCCGATTAACGCTTGCACCCTCCGTATTACCGCGGCTGCTGGCACGGAGTTAGCCGGTGCTTCTTCTGCGAGTAACGTCAATTGATGAGCGTATTAAGCTCACCACCTTCCTCCTCGCTGAAAGTGCTTTACAACCCGAAGGCCTTCTTCACACACGCGGCATGGCTGCATCAGGCTTGCGCCCATTGTGCAATATTCCCCACTGCTGCCTCCCGTAGGAGTCTGGACCGTGTCTCAGTTCCAGTGTGGCTGGTCATCCTCTCAGACCAGCTAGGGATCGTCGCCTAGGTGAGCCATTACCCCACCTACTAGCTAATCCCATCTGGGCACATCTGATGGCAAGAGGCCCGAAGGTCCCCCTCTTTGGTCTTGCGACGTTATGCGGTATTAGCTACCGTTTCCAGTAGTTATCCCCCTCCATCAGGCAGTTTCCCAGACATTACTCACCCGTCCGCCGCTCGTCACCCAGGGAGCAAGCTCCCCTGTGCTACCGCTCGACTTGCATGTGTTAAGCCTGCCGCCAGCGTTCAATCTGAGCCATGATCAAACTCTTCAATTAAAAGCTTGATTTGCTTCCACTCGAGAAGCGATGCTCAAAGATTTACTGCATGAATTTTACTTCAGTTAGTCACTCTTCAAGACTTGATATTTTTTTGCATCCGAAGATGCTGGATATCGTCTTGTGGAGTGCCCACACAGATTGTCTGATAAATTGTTAAAGAGCAGTG
>NZ_JVEL01000588.1:2066-5066 GCF_001076875.1 Serratia sp. 506_PEND | reverse complement strand
AAGCCATCAGAACCAATCTCGGAACTTCGCTGAAAATCTCTCTAAAAACACCTTCGGTGTTGTAAGGTTAAGCCTCACGGATCATTAGTACTGGTTAGCTCAATGCATCGCTGCACTTACACACCCAGCCTATCAACGTCTTAGTCTTAAACGTTCCTTCAGGGGCCTTAAAGGCCCAGGGAAGACTCATCTTGAGGCAAGTTTCGCGCTTAGATGCTTTCAGCGCTTATCTTTTCCGCACTTAGCTACCGGGCAATGCCATTGGCATGACAACCCGAACACCAGTGGTGCGTTCACTCCGGTCCTCTCGTACTAGGAGCAACCCCTCTCAATCTTCCAACGCCCACGGCAGATAGGGACCGAACTGTCTCACGACGTTCTAAACCCAGCTCGCGTACCACTTTAAATGGCGAACAGCCATACCCTTGGGACCTACTTCAGCCCCAGGATGTGATGAGCCGACATCGAGGTGCCAAACACCGCCGTCGATATGAACTCTTGGGCGGTATCAGCCTGTTATCCCCGGAGTACCTTTTATCCGTTGAGCGATGGCCCTTCCATTCAGAACCACCGGATCACTAAGACCTACTTTCGTACCTGCTCGAGCCGTCACTCTCGCAGTCAAGCTAGCTTATGCCTTTGCACTAACCTCACGATGTCCGACCGTGATTAGCTAACCTTCGTGCTCCTCCGTTACTCTTTGGGAGGAGACCGCCCCAGTCAAACTACCCACCAGACACTGTCCTCACCCCGGATCACGGGGCCGAGTTAGAACATCAAACATTAAAGGGTGGTATTTCAAGGATGGCTCCACGCAGACTGGCGTCCACGCTTCAAAGCCTCCCACCTATCCTACACATCAAGGCTCAATGTTCAGTGTCAAGCTATAGTAAAGGTTCACGGGGTCTTTCCGTCTTGCCGCGGGTACACTGCATCTTCACAGCGAGTTCAATTTCACTGAGTCTCGGGTGGAGACAGCCTGGCCATCATTACGCCATTCGTGCAGGTCGGAACTTACCCGACAAGGAATTTCGCTACCTTAGGACCGTTATAGTTACGGCCGCCGTTTACTGGGGCTTCGATCAAGAGCTTCGCCTTGCGGCTGACCCCATCAATTAACCTTCCAGCACCGGGCAGGCGTCACACCGTATACGTCCACTTTCGTGTTTGCACAGTGCTGTGTTTTTATTAAACAGTTGCAGCCAGCTGGTATCTTCGACTGGCTTCAGCTCCATCCGCGAGGGACTTCACCTACATGCCAGCGTGCCTTCTCCCGAAGTTACGGCACCATTTTGCCTAGTTCCTTCACCCGAGTTCTCTCAAGCGCCTTGGTATTCTCTACCTGACCACCTGTGTCGGTTTGGGGTACGATTTAATGTTACCTGGAGCTTAGAGGATTTTCCTGGAAGCAGGGCATCAACTACTTCTGCACCGTAGTGCATCGTCATCACGCCTCAGGGTTAGCATGCAACCGGATTTACCAGGTCACACCCCCTACACGCTTAAACCGGGACAACCGTCGCCCGGCTAGCCTAGCCTTCTCCGTCCCCCCTTCGCAGTAACACCAAGTACAGGAATATTAACCTGTTTCCCATCGACTACGCTTTTCAGCCTCGCCTTAGGGGTCGACTCACCCTGCCCCGATTAACGTTGGACAGGAACCCTTGGTCTTCCGGCGAGCGGGCTTTTCACCCGCTTTATCGTTACTTATGTCAGCATTCGCACTTCTGATACCTCCAGCAACCCTCACAGGCCACCTTCAACGGCTTACAGAACGCTCCCCTACCCAACAACGCCTAAGCGTCGCTGCCGCAGCTTCGGTGCATGGTTTAGCCCCGTTACATCTTCCGCGCAGGCCGACTCGACCAGTGAGCTATTACGCTTTCTTTAAATGATGGCTGCTTCTAAGCCAACATCCTGGCTGTCTATGCCTTCCCACATCGTTTCCCACTTAACCATGACTTTGGGACCTTAGCTGGCGGTCTGGGTTGTTTCCCTCTTCACGACGGACGTTAGCACCCGCCGTGTGTCTCCCGTGATAACATTCTTCGGTATTCGGAGTTTGCATCGGTTTGGTAAGCCGGGATGGCCCCCTAGCCGAAACAGTGCTCTACCCCCGAAGATGAGTTCACGAGGCGCTACCTAAATAGCTTTCGGGGAGAACCAGCTATCTCCCGGTTTGATTGGCCTTTCACCCCCAGCCACAAGTCATCCGCTAATTTTTCAACATTAGTCGGTTCGGTCCTCCAGTTAGTGTTACCCAACCTTCAACCTGCCCATGGCTAGATCACCGGGTTTCGGGTCTATACCTTGCAACTAATCGCCCAGTTAAGACTCGGTTTCCCTACGGCTCCCCTATACGGTTAACCTTGCTACAAAATATAAGTCGCTGACCCATTATACAAAAGGTACGCAGTCACACCACGAAGGTGCTCCCACTGCTTGTACGTACACGGTTTCAGGTTCTATTTCACTCCCCTCGCCGGGGTTCTTTTCGCCTTTCCCTCACGGTACTGGTTCACTATCGGTCAGTCAGGAGTATTTAGCCTTGGAGGATGGTCCCCCCATATTCAGACAGGATGTCACGTGTCCCGCCCTACTCATCGAACTCACGACCTGTGCATTTTAGTGTACGGGGCTATCACCCTTTGCTGCGCGACTTTCCAGACGCTTCCACTAACACACAAGCCGATTCAGGTTCTGGGCTCCTCCCCGTTCGCTCGCCGCTACTGGGGGAATCTCGGTTGATTTCTTTTCCTCGGGGTACTTAGATGTTTCAGTTCCCCCGGTTCGCCTCATGCCACTATGTATTCATGACATGATAGTGTGTCGAAACACACTGGGTTTCCCCATTCGGGTATCGCCGGTTATAACGGTTCATATCACCTTACCGACGCTTTTCGCAGATTAGCACGCCCTTCATCGCCTCTGACTGCCTAGGCATCCACCGTGTACGCTTAGTCACTTAACCTCACAACCCGAAGATGTTTCCATCGTTCG
>NZ_JVEL01000588.1:0-1966 GCF_001076875.1 Serratia sp. 506_PEND | reverse complement strand
ATATCTTAAACATGACTCGGAAGTCATCTTTAAGATATGGTGTATCGTCAGATACTTGAGACCGCCGCTTTCACCGGGTGGGTCGGAAGCTTGGCGTCCCCTAGGGGATTCGAACCCCTGTTACCGCCGTGAAAGGGCGGTGTCCTAGGCCTCTAGACGAAGGGGACACGACACCGTACTTTTATGACGCTTTTGCTCGTTACTTTTTCATCAGACAATCTGTGTGAGCACGCCACTCGAANNAATATCTTTAGGTAAGGAGGTGATCCAACCGCAGGTTCCCCTACGGTTACCTTGTTACGACTTCACCCCAGTCATGAATCACAAAGTGGTAAGCGCCCTCCCGAAGGTTAAGCTACCTACTTCTTTTGCAACCCACTCCCATGGTGTGACGGGCGGTGTGTACAAGGCCCGGGAACGTATTCACCGTAGCATTCTGATCTACGATTACTAGCGATTCCGACTTCATGGAGTCGAGTTGCAGACTCCAATCCGGACTACGACATACTTTATGAGGTCCGCTTGCTCTCGCGAGGTCGCTTCTCTTTGTATATGCCATTGTAGCACGTGTGTAGCCCTACTCGTAAGGGCCATGATGACTTGACGTCATCCCCACCTTCCTCCAGTTTATCACTGGCAGTCTCCTTTGAGTTCCCGGCCGAACCGCTGGCAACAAAGGATAAGGGTTGCGCTCGTTGCGGGACTTAACCCAACATTTCACAACACGAGCTGACGACAGCCATGCAGCACCTGTCTCAGAGTTCCCGAAGGCACCAATCCATCTCTGGAAAGTTCTCTGGATGTCAAGAGTAGGTAAGGTTCTTCGCGTTGCATCGAATTAAACCACATGCTCCACCGCTTGTGCGGGCCCCCGTCAATTCATTTGAGTTTTAACCTTGCGGCCGTACTCCCCAGGCGGTCGATTTAACGCGTTAGCTCCGGAAGCCACGCCTCAAGGGCACAACCTCCAAATCGACATCGTTTACAGCGTGGACTACCAGGGTATCTAATCCTGTTTGCTCCCCACGCTTTCGCACCTGAGCGTCAGTCTTCGTCCAGGGGGCCGCCTTCGCCACCGGTATTCCTCCAGATCTCTACGCATTTCACCGCTACACCTGGAATTCTACCCCCCTCTACGAGACTCTAGCTTGCCAGTTTCAAATGCAGTTCCCAGGTTGAGCCCGGGGATTTCACATCTGACTTAACAAACCGCCTGCGTGCGCTTTACGCCCAGTAATTCCGATTAACGCTTGCACCCTCCGTATTACCGCGGCTGCTGGCACGGAGTTAGCCGGTGCTTCTTCTGCGAGTAACGTCAATTGATGAGCGTATTAAGCTCACCACCTTCCTCCTCGCTGAAAGTGCTTTACAACCCGAAGGCCTTCTTCACACACGCGGCATGGCTGCATCAGGCTTGCGCCCATTGTGCAATATTCCCCACTGCTGCCTCCCGTAGGAGTCTGGACCGTGTCTCAGTTCCAGTGTGGCTGGTCATCCTCTCAGACCAGCTAGGGATCGTCGCCTAGGTGAGCCATTACCCCACCTACTAGCTAATCCCATCTGGGCACATCTGATGGCAAGAGGCCCGAAGGTCCCCCTCTTTGGTCTTGCGACGTTATGCGGTATTAGCTACCGTTTCCAGTAGTTATCCCCCTCCATCAGGCAGTTTCCCAGACATTACTCACCCGTCCGCCGCTCGTCACCCAGGGAGCAAGCTCCCCTGTGCTACCGCTCGACTTGCATGTGTTAAGCCTGCCGCCAGCGTTCAATCTGAGCCATGATCAAACTCTTCAATTAAAAGCTTGATTTGCTTCCACTCGAGAAGCGATGCTCAAAGATTTACTGCATGAATTTTACTTCAGTTAGTCACTCTTCAAGACTTGATATTTTTTTGCATCCGAAGATGCTGGATATCGTCTTGTGGAGTGCCCACACAGATTGTCTGATAAATTGTTAAAGAGCAGTG
>NZ_JVEL01000031.1:0-1267 GCF_001076875.1 Serratia sp. 506_PEND | reverse complement strand
CGGCGATCTTCCAGGCCAGCTCCTGTTCGGTCAGATCGCGCAGCACGCGCGCCGGGCTGCCGACCACCAGCTTGTTGGCTTCGATCACCGCCGCGGCTTTGACGAACGCCATCGCGCCGACGATGGTGTTCTCGCCGATCTCCGCACCGTCCATCACCACCGCGTTCATGCCCACCATCGCGTTGCGGCGAATGCGGCAGCCGTGCAGGATGGCGCCGTGGCCGATATGGCCGTCTTCTTCCACCACCGTGTCCTGCTGCGGGAAGCCGTGCATCACGCAGTTGTCCTGAATGTTGGCGCCGTCGCAGATCACCAGGCGGCCAAAATCGCCGCGCAGGCTGGCGTTCGGGCCGATATACACGTGCTTGCCGACGATCACGTCGCCGATCAGCACCGCGGTCGGGTGCACGTAACTGCTGGGGTCAACGACCGGCGTCAGGCCGTCAATCTGATACACAGGCATAGCGTGAGTTCCTTAATATGTAGGGTCGCGCGGCAGGCCGCCGAAGCGCCGATAGTAGCCGGCGGCCGGCGCGGGCAGGGCGCCGATGGTGGTCTCCGCCAGCGCGCTGACGTATTCCGTCGCGGCGCGATCGACCTGCTGATAGAGATTGATGCACAGGTTGCGGGCGATCTGGCCCTCCCACTGCGCGGGCAGCAGCGCGTCCGGCAGCAACGGATCTTTCAACACCACGCGACGGAAGAAGTGAATCAATAATAGCTTAATCTGGAAGCAGCGCAGCGGCGTCAGCGCCGCCGGGTCGACTTCGCGCAGCAGCGCCATCAACGGCCGGAATGAGACGATAAACTCGTGATAACCGGCCGCCACGTCGCTGAGCGACCAACAGTCGGCCACCAATTTCTGCAGGGTTTGCTCGGAGCGGTTATAGGGGTAATCGGCGCGAAAGTAGATCACCTGCTCGCTGGCGTTCAGTTCGCCGAGCAGCGCCGTCACGTCGGTCTGCGCATGGGTGGGGGCGGCCATCAGATTGTTGGCGATTTGCCCGAACCCGAGCCAGCCCAGCTCTTTTTTCAGCCGCGCGCGCGCGTTTTTTTCGGCGCATTCCAGCAGCAACAGCTCCCACTTGCCGTCCCAAGCGGGCTGCTCGCGCAGATAGATCTTCGATTCGGCGTGGCGGAACTGGCGCATTCCCTGCTCGGTCACGCGGTAGAAGCTGCGGCGGCCGATTTTCTCCACCGCCAGCCAACCTTCTTTTTGCAGGCGGAACACCGAGGTGCGCACGAAACGATCGCCGAAACCGAAGGC
>NZ_JVEL01000587.1:0-73058 GCF_001076875.1 Serratia sp. 506_PEND | reverse complement strand
CCTGTGCGCCGACGCGCTGCGGGCGCTGCGCGGCGGCGAGCAGCCGGCCACGGCGCTGGAAGCGTTGACCCCGCGCGAGCGCGAGATCTTCGATCTGCTGGTCAAAGGCGACAGCGTAAAGGAGATCGCGTTCAAGCTCGATCTCAGCCATAAAACGGTGCACGTGCATCGCGCCAACGTCCTGGGCAAGCTGCAGTGCAACAGCACCATCGAGCTGGTGCATTTCGCCCTCGACCATCAGCTGCTGGCGGGGCATTGATGTCACCCCGCTTCCGGCCCTGGGTTATCTCGCTGTTTATCCTGTTGGCCTGGGGCAGCGGCTGGCTGATGCTGTGGACGCTCGGTTTCTACCTGACCCACAACGGCAATCAGGCGGCGCTGTTTCTGCCTCACGGCGTCTATCTCGCGCTGCTGATCCTGCTGGCGCGCCGCTATTGGCCCGCCCTGATGATACCGCCGGTGCTGCTGCTGTTCTGGCTGCACGGCGAACGCCTGCTGAGCGGCTACAGCCTGCTGGCCGCGCCGTTCATCACCCTGCTCCCGGCCGCGCTCGCGCAGCGGTTCTGGCGCCGTTTTCCGCTCTACTGGCAGCGGCTGACGCTGCTGCTGGCCGCCGTGACCGCCGCCTCGTTGCTCAATACCGCCCTGCTTGCGCCTTTCGCGCACAGCCCGGCGATGCTGCTCGGCCTGGCGTCGTTTACCGGCGGCGTCTTGCTGACCCCGTTCGTCTACCTGATCTTTGAATTTCTGCGCCAGCAGCACCGTTACCACCTGCTGGGGCTGGACACCACCAACCCGCCGCTGCGCGCCTCCTTAATCATCTGGTGCAGCCTGTTTTTCGTTATCGGCATCGGCACCCAGATGGTGCTGTCGCCGGAAATCGAACGCCTGCTGCTGATCGTGGTGTTTCTGCCGAACGTGGTGATGGCGTGGAAGTTCGGTTGGCAGGGCGGCGTGCTGTCCGGCCTGCTCGGCAGCATGATGATCACCCTCGCCCGGCAGGTCGGCGTGGGGTTCGGCAATCTGGTCGAGCTGGAAATCTTTCTGGCGACGCAGGCGCTGCTCGGCATCGGTCTGGGCATCGCCATCAGCCGCCAGCAACACCTGGCGCAAAACCTGCACCATTATCGCCGACGGCTGGAAGAAGAGCTGGCGGCGCGGCGGGCGCTGACCGAAAAACTGATCCACACCGAAGAAGACACGCGGAAAAACCTGGCGCGCGAGTTGCACGATGAAATCGGCCAGAACATCACCGCGATTCAAATTCAGTCGCAGCTGGTCAAGCGGGCGCGCGATCCGGCGCAAACCCAGGCCGCCGCGAACCAGATAGCCGATCTCGCCCGGCGCATTCATCACTCCACGCGCCAGCTGCTGCGCCAGCTTCGCCCGCCCGCGCTGGACGAGCTGGCGTTCAAAGACGCGCTTCACCACCTGCTGAATGAATTCGCCTTCAGCGAACGAGGCATCCGTTGCCGTTTCGACTACCGACTCATCGACACGCCCGCCGGTGAGACGGTGCGCTTCACCCTCTACCGGCTGCTGCAAGAGCTGCTCAACAACGTGTGCAAACACGCCGAAGCCAGCGAAGTCGCCATCGTCTTGCATCAACAGGGTGAGCTTTTGCACCTCGAGGTGCGGGACAACGGCATCGGCATCCGTGCGGACAAGGTGCCCGGCTTCGGCATTCAGGGGATGCGCGAACGGGTCAGCGCGCTCGGCGGCGAACTGACGCTGGAAACGCAGTGCGGCACCCGAGTAATTGTTAACCTGCCCACAAATTTGCAACAAACCGCCGACTAACTAGGAAAAAGTCTTAGCCACTCCGGACTTTCTCTCATCCCCTTTCCCTTTCACCTTCTTATAGTCAGCACCAGGGAGGCGGCTATGCAAGCACGCTCGGCATCTGAAATCGATCATCGTTACCGCGCGCTGCGCCCGCGACTGCTGCTGTATATGGTCATCGGGTACGCCGCCTTTTACCTGACGCGCAAAAGCGTGAATTACGTGCTGCCGGCGCTGCAAACGGATTTGGGGCTGGATAAAGGGGACATCGGCCTGCTCGGCTCGCTGTTTTATCTGAGCTACGGCCTGTCGAAATTCGCCGCCGGGTTGTGGCACGACGGCCATGGGCAGCGCGGGTTTATGGGGATCGGCCTGTTCGCCACCGGAGTGCTGAACGTGGCGTTCGCCTTCGGCGAATCGCTGACGCTGCTGCTGGCGGTCTGGGCGCTGAACGGCTTCTTTCAGGGCTGGGGCTGGCCGCCCTGCGCGCGGCTGCTGACCCACTGGTATTCGCGCAACGAGCGCGGCTTCTGGTGGGGCTGCTGGAATATGTCGATCAACCTCGGCGGCGCGATTGTGCCGCTGATCAGCGCCTTCGCCGCCCAGCGCTGGGGCTGGCAGGCGGCGATGTTGATCCCGGGGGCCGTCAGCATGGTGCTGGGCATCTGGCTCATGCGGCAGCTGACAGGCACGCCGCAGGAAGAAGGCCTGCCGTCGGTCGGCCAGTGGCGCCACGATCCGCTGGAGCTGCGCCAGGAACAGCAAAGCCCGCCGATGGGGCTGTGGCGGATGCTGCGCACCACGATGCTGAAGAACCCGATGATCTGGTTGCTCGGCGTCTCTTACGTGCTGGTCTACCTGATCCGCATCGCGTTGAACGACTGGGGCAACCTGTGGCTGACGGAAAGTCACGGCGTCAACCTGCTCAGCGCCAACGCGACGGTGATGCTGTTCGAGATAGGCGGCCTGCTCGGCGCGCTGTTCGCCGGCTGGGGCTCGGATGTGCTGTTCGGCGGGCAGCGCGCACCGATGATTTTGCTGTTCACGCTCGGGCTGATGGTGTCCGTCGCCGCGCTATGGCTGGCACCGGTGCATCACTACGCGCTGCTGGCGGGCTGTTTCTTTGCGGTGGGCTTCTTTGTCTTCGGCCCACAGATGCTGATTGGCCTCGCCGCCGTGGAATGCGGGCACAAAGGCGCCGCGGGCTCCATCACCGGCTTTCTCGGCCTGTTCGCCTATCTGGGGGCGGCGCTGGCGGGCTGGCCGCTGTCGCGGGTCATCGAAGGCTATGGCTGGTCAGGCATGTTCAGTTTGCTGTCGATCGCCGCCGTTCTTATGGGTTTATTGCTGATGCCGCTGCTGATGGCGAGCGTTACCACCTCTACCGAGAGAAGGATAAAACAATGAAAAAAACGTGGGTCACTACCCTGATAGCGTCCGGCATCGCGCTGGCGACGTTGAGCGGCGCCGCGCACGCCAAGGGCCGCCTGGTGGTTTACTGCAGCGCCACCAATGAAATGTGCGAAGCGGAAACCAAAGCCTTCGGCGAGAAATATGACGTGAAAACCTCGTTCATCCGCAACGGTTCCGGCAGCACGCTGGCAAAAGTGGACGCCGAGAAGAAGAACCCGCAGGCGGACGTCTGGTATGGCGGCACGCTCGATCCGCAATCCCAGGCCGGTGAAATGGGGCTGCTGCAGCCGTACAAATCGCCGAACCTCGACCAGGTGATGACGCAATTCCGCGATCCGGCCAAGCTGAAAGGCAACTACTCCTCGGCGGTCTACGTCGGCATTCTCGGCTTTGGCGTCAATACCCAGCGCCTGAAAGAGAAAAACCTGCCGGTGCCCAAGTGCTGGAAAGACCTGACCAAGCCGGAATACAAGGGCGAGATTCAAATCGCCGATCCGCAAAGCTCCGGCACCGCCTACACCGCGCTGGCGACCTTCGCCCAGCTGTGGGGAGACGATCAGGCGTTCGATTACCTCAAGCAGCTGAACGCCAACGTTTCGCAGTACACCAAGTCCGGCATTGCCCCGGCGCGCAACGCCGCCCGCGGTGAAACGGCGATCGGCATCGGTTTCCTGCATGACTACTCGCTCGAAAAGGAACAGGGCGCGCCGCTTGAGCTGATCTCGCCGTGTGAAGGCACCGGCTACGAAATCGGCGGCGTCAGCATCCTCAAAGGCGCGCGCAACCTCGACAACGCCAAGCTGTTCGTGGATTGGGTGTTGTCGAAAGAGGCGCAGGAGCTGGCGTGGAAGAAAGGCAAGTCCTATCAGATCCTGACCAATACCACCGCCGACACCTCGCCGAACTCGCTGAAGCTCGACGACCTGAAGCTGATCAACTACGACATGGACAAGTACGGCTCGACCGAGGTCCGCAAGGCGCTGATCAACAAATGGGTCAGCGAAGTCAAGATGGGTAAATAAGCCCACATTCTGCGCCTGTTGCCGGGTAAGCCTCACGCCTTGCCCGGCCTGAACATCCGGGAAACTTATGTCACATACACATGCACTCCATCTCGTGAAAAAACGAGATGCGATATTCCTTTGGGTTTTGCTTGGCTGGCTGGCGTTCGCCCTGCTGCCGAGCTGGAGCCTGGATTACGGCCTGCTGGAGTCCACCGGCGATGAAATCCTCGTGGCCTACGGCTGGTCACACCGCAATATCAGCTGGCTTTGGTGCCTGTTGCCGAGCCTGCTGCTGCTTCGCCCCTACGCCGCGGCGGGCGGTGAACGGCGGCGGCGGCACGCGTTCGACGCCGGCTGGGCGCTGCTGTGCATGGCCTTTATCGTCGTCAGCGCCACGTTGGCGGGACGCGGCTTAGGCTACGCCACCCTGGTGCAATTGACCGCGCTGGGCGCCATCATGACGCTGGCGCTGACCCGCCTCGAATGGCTGGGCGGCGACCGTTTCGTTATCGGCGCGCTGGTCACCATCGTGGCGCTGATCGGCGTCTTCATCGTCTGGCCGAGCATCGCGATTTTCATTCCGATGTTTACCGACCAGACGGGCGCGTTCGCGCCGCTGGCCTTTATGAACGTGCTGTCGCAGGCGCATATCGTTCAGGTGATCCTCAACTCCATCGCCCTGTCGATCGCGGTGGGCGCCGGCTGCACCTTCTTCGGCCTGGTGCTGGCGATTTACACCACCCGCATCGCCAAACGCAGCGCCATTATCGGCCGCATCTTCTCCATCCTGCCCATCGTCACGCCGCCGTTCGTCGTCGGCCTGGGCGTCACGCTGATGATGGGGCGCTCCGGCTACGTCACCGAGTGGATGGTTACCTGGTTCGGCCTGACCAACACCAACTGGCTGTATGGTTTTACCGGCATCTGGCTGGCGCAGGTGCTGGCGTTCACGCCGATGGCGTTCATGATCCTCGACGGCGCGATCAAGACCATTCATCCTTCGCTGGAAGAGGCCTCCTACACCCTGCGCGCCAGCCGTTGGCAAACCTTTAACGGCGTGTTCGTGCCGCTGCTGAAACCGGCGCTGGCCAACGCGTTTCTGATCGTGGTGGTGCAATCGCTGGCCGACTTCAGCAACCCGCTGGTGCTCGGCGGCAACTTCGACGTGCTGGCGACGCAAATCTATTTCTACATCACCGGCTCGCAGCTCGACTATCAGGCCGCCAGCACCCTCGGCGCCTTCCTGCTGCTGTTCTCGCTGCTGGTGTTCTGCATCCAGTACCTGTGGATCGGCAAGCGTTCCTACGTCACCGTGTCCGGCAAATCCTACCGCGGCGATGTGCAGCCGCTGCCGGTCACGCTGGTGTGGAGCGTGATCGCGTTGCTGGCGGTGTGGGTAGCCTTTAACGCCTTGCTCTACGGCAGCATTTTCTACGGCAGCTTCACCGTCAACTGGGGGGTGGATTACACGCTGACGCTGGATAACTTCATCAAGCTGTTCGGCCAGGGCATGAGCGACGGCGCGTGGCCTTCGCTGCTCGACACGCTGCTGTACGCCGGGATCGCCGCGCCGATCACCGCCGCGTTTGGTCTGCTGATCGCCTGGATCGTGGTGCGCCAGCAGTTCAAGGGCAAAAAGACCATCGAGTTCACCACCATGCTGTGCTTTGCGGTGCCGGGCACCGTGGCGGGCGTCTCTTACATTCTCGCCTTCAACAGCGCGCCGGTGTACCTCACCGGGACGGCCGCCATCGTGATTATCTCGATGGTGATGCGCAACGTGCCGGTGGGCATTCGCGCCGGGATCGCCGGGCTGGGCCAGATAGACAAATCGCTGGATGAAGCCTCGCTCAGCCTGCGCGCCGGCTCGCTGCGCACCATCACGCACATTCTGCTGCCGCTGCTGCGCCCGGCGATCCTGTCGGCGCTGATCTACAGCTTCGTGCGCGCCATCACCACCGTCAGCGCCATCGTCTTCCTGGTCACCCCCGATACCCGCGTGGCCACCGCCTACATCCTCAACCGCGTGGAAGACGGCGAATACGGCGTGGCGATCGCCTACGGTTCAATTCTGATCGTGGTGATGCTGGCGATTATTTTCCTCTTTGACTGGCTGATCGGTGAGGCACGCATCTCCCGTTCAAAAGCCAAAAACCAGGCGTAATGGAGCCCATGATGAGCCAGAAAAATTTCGTTGAACTGCGTAATGTCTCCAAACGGTTCGGCAGCAACACGGTAATCGATAACATCACGCTCACCATCCCACGGGGGCAAATGGTGACGCTGCTCGGCCCTTCCGGCTGCGGCAAGACCACCATTTTGCGCCTGGTCGCCGGGCTGGAGAAACCGAGCGACGGGCAGATATTCATTGATGGTGAAGACGTCACCCATCGTTCTATCCAGCAGCGTGATATCTGCATGGTATTCCAGTCTTATGCCCTGTTCCCGCACATGTCGCTGGGGGAGAACGTCGGCTATGGCCTGAAGATGCTCGGCATCCCGCGCGCCGAAGTGAAAGCGCGCGTGCAGGAAGCGCTGGCGATGGTGGATCTGGCGGGGTTCGACGATCGCTATGTCGATCAGATCTCCGGCGGCCAACAGCAGCGCGTGGCGCTGGCGCGCGCGCTGATCCTCAAGCCTAAAGTGCTGCTGTTCGACGAGCCGTTGAGCAATCTCGACGCCAACCTGCGCCGCAGCATGCGCGAAAAGATCCGCGAGCTGCAAAAGCAGTTTGATATCACGTCGCTGTACGTCACCCACGATCAGAGCGAGGCCTTTGCGGTCTCAGACACCGTGCTGGTGATGAACAAAGGGCATATCATGCAGATGGGTTCGCCGCAGGATCTCTATCGGCAGCCCGCTTCGCGCTTTATGGCGAGCTTTATGGGGGACGCCAACCTGTTCCCGGCCAGTTTCAGCGCGGAACATGTCGATATCAGCGGCTATCGCCTGCCGCGCCCCGCGCACTTTGCCGCCCAGGGCGCCGGCACGGTGGGCGTGCGCCCGGAGGCGATCACGCTGAGCGAGCATGGCGATGAAAGCCAGCGCTGCGTGATCGAACATGTCGCCTACATGGGGCCGCAGTATGAGGTGACGGTGGCATGGCACGGACAGCAGATTTTGCTGCAGGTTAACGCCACCCGCCTGCAGCCGAACGTCGGCGAGCAGTATTATCTGGAAATTCATCCCTACGGCATGTTTATGCTGGCGGATGCGGCATAATAAGCATCACTCTTAAGCGTTAGAATAACGGCCATCCCGAACGGGATGGCCGAAAATAATCGCCAAAAACACCGTATTTATCTATTTTTACAATTCCACCCAAGTCCTTGTTCAGCCGAGCAATAAATATAACCACACCCGCTAGAAAATAACCACCCAGACCACTCAGGGTGATATTTTTATTTAAATGGGGTAAGCTTGATTCCGCAGTCGAAATTATTTAACGGCCAACTCAAGGAGAAATTCATGAGCAACAATGCAAACGCACAGGCGCAGCTGGATAATTTACGCAACGTCGCTTCCCAGCTGAAGGAAATGCGCCACTATGCGCAGGCGAATACCGAGACGCTCTCCGCACACTGGCTGGCCTTCGATCAGGGGGAATGCAAAAATAAGGCATTCGCCGAAGCCATTAACGACCTGTTGAATAAACAGGGCGCCTGTCTGGAAGGACTGGAAAAAACCATCCAGGATATCGAGATAGAATTGAACCGTCTCGACAAAGCCGCCTGATAATACCATTTTAAATAAACCCGCCGCGCGCGGGTTTATTTTTAGCTGCGGCAGATGACGCGCGCAATATCCCCAGACGTCGTCAGCGCGCGTATTTCGCTGAACAGTTCGGTGGCTTCGTCATATTCTTTACGCAAATAACCCAGCCACTGTTTGATGCGTGCCACGTGATACAGACCGGTGTCGCCCTGCTTTTCCAGATGGACATATTTTTGCAGCAGCTCAACCACCTGCGGCCAGGGCATGCGCGGCTCGTTATACTTCACCACCCGGCTCAGGTTCGGCACGTTGAGCGCGCCGCGCCCCAGCATGACGGCGTCGCAGCCGGTCGCCTGCAGGCAATCCTGCGCGCTCTGGTGATCCCAGATCTCGCCGTTGGCGATCACCGGGATGCTCAGCCGCTGACGGATCTCGCCGATCGCCGCCCAGTTGATGCGATCCGCCTTGTAGCCGTCCTCTTTGGTGCGGCCATGCACCGTCAGCTCGCTGGCGCCGGCCTGCTGCACCGCATCGGCGATTTCAAAGCTGCGGCTGGAGGAATCCCAGCCCAGACGCACCTTCACCGTGACCGGCAGATGGGCCGGCACCGCCGCGCGCATCGCTTTGGCGCCCTGGTAGATCAGTTCCGGATCTTTGAGCAGCGTCGCCCCGCCGCCGCTGCCATTCACCAGCTTGGACGGGCAGCCGCAGTTGAGATCGACGCCGTAAGAGCCCAGCTCCACCGCACGCGCGGCGTTCTCCGCCAGCCATTGCGGGTACTGCCCCAGCAGCTGTACCCGCACCAGCGTGCCCGATGGCGTGCGGCTGGCGTGACGCAGCTCCGGGCACAGCCGGTAGAACGACTTGGCCGGCAGCAGCTGATCGACCACGCGCAAAAATTCGGTGATGCACAGATCGTAGTCGTTCACTTCGGTGAGCAACTCACGCACCAAAGAGTCGAGAACGCCCTCCATCGGAGCCAATAATACGCGCATGACCAATCCCAGCTAAAAAAAGACCCGCAATGATACGGGTGAATGCCCGCGCCAGACAAGCCTCTGCGGGCATTAAAAATGCCGTCAGCCCAGCCGGCGGATCGGTTGGCCGGCGAGGAACGCCGCAATGTCCTCGACCGCCTCGGTGAAGTAAGCGCGGTAGTTGTCGTCCGCCACATAACCCACATGCGGCGTCGCCAGCACGTTGGGCAGTTGGCGAAACACATCGTCGGCCGGCAGCGGCTCCGTCTCGAACACGTCCAGCCCGGCGCCGGCGATCTTCCGCTGTTGCAGGATGTCCACCAACGCCGCCCGATCGACGATCCCCGCGCGCGAGGTGTTGATCAGGTAAGCGGTGGGCTTCATCGCCGCCAATTCATCACGCCCCACCAACCCGCGGCTGCGGTCGCTCAGCACCAGGTGAATGGAGACAAAATCGCTCTGCTCAAACAGCGCCCGTTTGGATGACGCCAGCTCAGCGCCCTCCTGCGCCGCCCGTTCCGCCGTCAGGTTTTGGCTCCAGGCCAGCACCCGCATGCCGAACGCCTGCGCCACCTTGGCCATTTGGCCGCCGATCTTGCCCAATCCCAGCAGCCCCAGCGTCTTGCCCTGCAGGGTGACGCCGAGATCCCGTTGCCACGGACCGTTGTTTTGCAGCCCGACGCTTTCCGGTACGATATGCTTCGCCAGCCCGAGCAGCAGCGCCCAGGTCAACTCCATCGGCGCCGCCGACCCGCTGCGGGTGCCGCACACGACTACGCCACGCTCGGCGGCGGCGGCCAAATCGATAGCGGCGTTGCGCATACCGGAGGTGATCAGCAGCTTCAGCTTCGGCAGCCGCGCCAGCAGCGAGGCGGTCATCGGCGTGCGCTCGCGCATGATGACCAAAATGTCGCACTCCTGCAGATGCACCGCCAGTTCCGCTTCATCGGTAAAGTGCGCGCTGATGGCGGACACCTCCACCCGATCGGCCAGCGCCGACCAGTCCGCCATCTTGAGCGCCACCTGCTGGTAATCATCGAGAATTGCGCACTTCAATTTCATCTCCGTCTCCTGGAATGTAGGGGTAGCCACCGTCCAGCCTAGTACGAAAATGGCGTTCCGCCAGGCAAAAAAAAGCCGCCCGTATCGGCGGCTTACTCTTTGAGCAATCAGGCTTATTCAGCCGGTTTGCGATTGCGCGGGCGGCGCGAAGACGGCGCGCCGGAACGGCGTTGACCGTCCCCCTGCGGGCGAGCGTTGCCGTTGCCACGGTTTTCACGCTGGCCGCCGTTCGCGTTACCGCTGCGCTGACCGCCGCCGTTACCGGAACGCTGGCCGCCGCCGTTGCCGCGCGGCGCACCGCGTCCGCCGCCCTGGCGGCCGTTGATGATCGGCTCGGCTTTGATGGTCGGATCCGGCTCGTAGCCCGGCAGCGCAATGCGCGGAATTTCACGCTTCAGCAGACGCTCGATGTCGCGCAGCAGCTTGTGTTCATCCACGCACACCAGCGAAATAGCTTCACCGGTGCGTTCCGCGCGGCCGGTACGGCCGATACGGTGCACATAGTCTTCCGGCACGTTAGGCAGCTCATAGTTCACCACGTGCGGCAGCTGGTCGATATCCAGACCGCGCGCCGCGATATCGGTCGCCACCAGCACGCGGATGCGGCCGTCTTTGAAATCGGCCAACGCACGGGTACGGGCGCCCTGGCTCTTGTTGCCGTGGATCGCCGCAGCGGTGATGCCGTCTTTGTTCAGCTGTTCCGCCAGGTGGTTGGCGCCGTGCTTGGTGCGGGTAAACACCAGCACCTGTTTCCAGTCGCCTTCGCCGATCATCTGCGACAGCAGTTCCCGCTTACGCTTCTTGTCGACGAAGTGCACGCTCTGCTCGATCTGCTCGGACGCGGTGTTGCGGCGCGCCACTTCCACCGAAGCCGGGTTGTGCAGCAGCTTGTTGGCCAGCGCCTTGATGTCGTCGGAGAAGGTCGCGGAGAACAGCAGGTTCTGGCGCTTGGCCGGCAGCTTGGCCAGCACGCGGCGGATGTCGTGGATAAAGCCCATGTCCAGCATGCGGTCCGCTTCGTCCAACACCAGAATTTCGATTTTGGACAGGTCAACCGCGTTCTGATGTTCCAGATCCAGCAGACGGCCCGGCGTCGCCACCAGGATATCGACGCCGCCGCGCAGCTTCATCATCTGCGGGTTGATGCTCACGCCGCCAAACACCACCAGCGAACGCAGGCGCAGGTGTTTGCTGTAGGCCTCGACGTTTTCGCCGATCTGCGCCGCCAGCTCACGGGTTGGCGTCAGGATCAGCGCGCGCACCGGGCGACGGCCTTTGACCGGATGGTCATGCTTGCTCAGCAGCTGCAACAGCGGCAGGGTAAAACCGGCGGTTTTACCGGTGCCGGTCTGGGCGCTGGCCATCAGGTCACGACCTTCCAGCACGACAGGGATAGCCTGACGCTGGATTGGCGTCGGTTCGCGATAGCCCTGTTCTTCAACAGCGCGCACAATTTCAGCACTTAAGCCGAGGGTTTCAAATGACATAAAGAGAAAAACTCCAGATCCCCCCTAACCTAACGGTGTTCGGTGCAGTTTCCTGGGAGGATGATCAGACGGGGCATTAAGCATGACCACGAGGGATTGGCACAAACTGCAGTGCACCAGGCGCCGATTGTAACAGAAGTCGCGCAATAAAAAGCACTTTTACGCACCTAGAGCACAATCTGCCGTAAATTCAGCATTGTCTGAAGCCGATCACATAACTCATTGTGGTTAGCGGTTGCGTTTTAGACAATCTGGCATAAAGTTAATCATATGATTGATTAACTTCGAGCGTGACCCATGCCAGCTTCCGTCCCTGTAGCGCGCCACTGAAAATACGAAACAGTGACAGCGAAAACACGAAAAACAAATATTTCGCGTTTTAAGTGTCAAACCGCCGTTTCCGGCGGTCGACTCACTTTCGCTTTAAACCTCTTTTAATCCCCCTTCAATGACGCTTCCGGCTTTGGATATGGCTGAACCTTGAACAGCTTCGAGTTGAGGCGCTTCCTCGCTCGCTTGTTGAGAAATCGAATGTAACGAAATTGCTTAAACCGATGTACCGTTGCGCGATTAAGATTGGCGCGAAGGTATTCTCCGCGTTTACCGCTGCGATTGATGGCCGTTTTGGCTATCTCGTGATACCACTCGCCGTCGAGTTCGTAGAACGTCGTGAAATGGCTACCAACATAATCAAAATTACTTGCCTGGTAGACCACGCCGAAGCGACCGCAGCGTTCGTCAGCAAATGACTGCACCCATTGCACCTGTGGGTAAAGTAATTTGATAGTTTTCAGGGCATAGCTTATCGCGCGTGATTCTGAATTGCGTGGCATGCAGTCGTGAAGCCACAGGCGATTGAGTTCCATATACTCCCGGTTAGCCGTTCCCAGCACGACGCGTGCGCCGCTGTTCGGATTGAGCGCATAGCCCCACTGCATAACGCCCACCAGTTCGCGACCAGAAAAAATCCCCAGATGTAGGTAGGAGTTATTTATGAACCGGCGGCTGTAGTGCTTGCTGGCGATAATCAGCCGGGCCAGCCAGCAGGGGATGGTTTCGACGCGTAACTCAGGCGAGCCATAGCCCACTATGTCCTGCTCATCGGTAATAGGCTCAGGCGGTGTGATGATGCGAGAGGTGTGCTTTGTTTTCCCCACAGGTTTTCTCCTTGGTGGGGCGTTCATGACGCTCGATCTCGTTAAGGGTTTTACAGCGCGGGCACTTGACTTGCAGATAGCTGAAATCCGCCCGGGCCAAAAGCCTGTTGCAATGCCGACAGCGTACATCGTGATGCATTGGATGTTGCCTCCTGCGTTGCCGATGGAGGCGGCACTATAGAATGAATCGATCGGTAATATTGATCAATATTCCGTAATTAATTCGCTACGGCGATCAATGGAGAAAAAGGTGTAACATTTTACGCCCCATCTTGATGTGGTATCCTGATAAATCAATACACAGCAGCGATCTGATGAAATGAACAAAAAACTAAGCACACTTCAAGCCATGCGTGGCATCGCCGCCTTGCTCGTGGTTTTTTTCCACTATCGTTTTTTCCTGCGCACTTCACCGCAAGACATGCACACTATCTGGGATTCACTTTTTGGGTGGGGGATCTTAGGGGTTGATATATTTTTTGTAATTAGCGGTTTTATCATGGTGTATACCACGTGGGCTTACAGCACTGGATACGCCTCATCATGCAAATTCCTGCTCAATAGATTAACACGGATCATCCCGCTTTATTATCTTGGGCTACTGGCTGCACTGTTTCTCGGCGGCGGTATGAGCACATTTCATTATGCTGATAAGGCACAAAATTTCTTCAGTGCATTAACGTTCACGGTATACAGAACAGATATTACACCTCATTACATTGACGATAGCGGTATGTATAACGTCCGCTGGACGTTAAACTATGAAATGTATTTTTATATCATTTTTGCCTTATGCCTCCTTGTTAAGCACAGAGTCATCGCCTTGATGTTATGGGCATTTTTCGCCACCTGCTTGATTCCTTTTATGTTTGGTTATACGCCGACGCTAAGTGTGAGCGGGTACCATGTTGGCACTGCCGTCTATGGTCTACTTTCCAATCCGGTTATTATTGAATTTCTTATCGGTGCGGTCAGCGCGTGTATGTACTTTGCGCTAAAAAATGCCTTTCGGAGAAAACTGCTTATCAAACCCGCTGCCGTTATTGCCACAACATTGTTTGCCATCGTTACTTGCATGGGGAGTACTGGTTTACTTTCGCCACTAAACCCACAAACGGCATGCATCATCGGATTGCTAATCCTTTCGCTTGCGCTAGGTGAACCATTGCTTGCTAAGTGGCTACCAAAACCACTGGTCTATTTAGGAGAGATTTCATTTTCACTCTACCTTTTCCATCTGACCATAGGTAGGGCGATTTTCGACCGCATTGAACACATTGCGAACAATCAATGGGAGAAATTATTATTTGCAACATTGGCGTTGCTACTGTCAATTGCTGTATCTCACATAACGCACAAATACGTTGAAGTTAAGTTCACCAACTGGCTCAAGGGAAAATTTAAAGCAAGAAGAAAAAATCCTGTAGTAAATTTTAGTTAAGCAACATATCTGGCCCATTAGGGCCAGATATGTGTTTCACGCATCTTGCTCTGGCAGAGTAGCTATCATATCCACCCAAGAAGGTCTACCATCTACATCAGCTCCGATTTGCTTTCCCTGCGGTGGTGACTGATTGAACTGTTCATACTCATCATCGGTTAGCTCGATAACATCAGATGGCCAGGATTTTTTACCCTCATAAATAGGCTTGAAAATCTCGGGATAAAACCCAAGCGTTGACGGTGAAAAATATACTTTCATTTTATACTCCCGTGGCACGAACATAAAAACGCCATTCATTTGAACCAAAACACACGTTTACGCCTGTATTACTTGGTTTTGTACCAGACACCTGGGGAGGATAGGTTGACTGGGCATTGCTTGAGTTTAGACACGTCAATTGAATGTTGAGGCAAGCTCCAGGAAATGCCATTGGGAAATTAAACCATTGTCCTTTTGGAGCGCCACCTTGATTACCTTCACAATACATCCATTGTTCAATGATCCCGGTGTCTGGATCACGTCGCCAACCATTCTCCCCTGCGCTGGCTGTGAATTTTCTACCAAAATTATTATTGAGGTAATTACTCAGGTAATCATTGCCCCACGCCGCCCCCTGTATATTGCCGTCAGAGTGCCAGGTGGTGCCGGCGCTGTTCTGAATGACCGGCCAACTGCCCCCCATATATAAAGAGCCGTTGTTGCGACATTCGAACCAGCCATCGGTGCCGCCGCCTCTCACATGGAGCCCCAGCACTGTTCGGCTGCCAACCGCCTCCAGCAGGTAGACCTCTGCAACCTGGTCACCCAGTCCCTGCATCGTCAACCCGTTTGTCTGACGGTAATCCGTGCCCCCGCTGTTGTATGAGTTGATGCCGGCTTTATAGATGGAGCTAAGGCTGTCAACAGAAAGCGAGGTGCCGATTGAAACCGCCCCCGTGGCATTATTAATGGAAAATGGCCGCAGGTTGTTGAAGTTGCCATTCTGGTCGCCCTTGTTCGTCAGCAGGAAATACGAGTTATTGGCGTCCATGCGCCACATCGAACCATAATCACCCTGAATACCACGCCAGAGGTTGGCGCTGGTTGACTGGATTTCCGAATTGGTTTTTAAAATGCCACCCAGCGTACCGCCTTTCGTCGGCAGGTAGCCTTCCCAGCCGACGAATTGGCCGTTGACATCGGTGGCGACAAAAAACTTGTTTGTCGCGCCGTGCGCGATGAACAGATAATGAATGTATTTCCCGCTCGCAGACGGCACACCCAAATCCGAGTTATTGGTGGTGACGTACAGCGTACCCCACGCAACCGGCGTCCAGGTGCTGTTTTCTACCGCCCACACACCCGGTGACGTCGGTTTGTTGGCTCCGGTAAGCACACGGGCGATGCCCAGCCTGGCGGCAAAGTTATTGCGCCAGTCTGCCGCCTGACTGGCGACTGCGGTCGGCGGATTTTTTTCAGTGAATATCCGCGTCCAGGTCACGCCGTTGGCGGCTGCGCCTGAGCGCCCCAACCAACCGTCCCCCACGCCGCTGACAGCCAGGTAACCTGTTGATGGTGCAGCGTCACATGGCAGACTGACGACACCGGCGGCAATATTTCCCGTGATGGGCGGGGCGTTCGCGGAGCTGGTGTTGACGCGGTAAAATTGCGCAATGTTGCTATAGGCGTCGGTTTTGGCGACAGGACCAAGCCCAAGGCCGAATACACCCGGACGGTCATAAGCCGCCTTTACCGCCTTGGACGTGGCCGCCAAGGTTTCGCTGGTGCTGTTCGTGGCGCTGCTGAGTTGCACGATACCCTTTTGCGTGGTGGTGGCATCCTTGATATCGGTCGTGATACCGCTGCTCACCAGCTTTTTGATGGCCAGCGTCAGCTGGTTCAGCTTCGTTTTGTCCGGCACGATACCGGCTTCCGCCAGTACGTTCAGGTGCTCGGCCTGAAAACCGTTAAACCAGTCCTGCCCCGGCCAGCTGATGCCTTTTTGCTTGTCTCCCTCGGTGAACCACAGAACAGCGTGGCTCTGCACCGGGGCCAGCGGCGGCATATCCGGCGTGCCAGAGTTGTTATCCAGAAAATACATGGCGATTCCTCATGTTGTTACGGTACCGGATGACCGGCAAGCGTTTCGCTGTAGACATACCGAAATTCCTGATGCGCCGGCTTGTAGCGGTTTAAAATGCACTCCAGCACGCCGGCGTCATACACCCGCAGGGGTGTCAGGATGTTGTCCAGCACGGTCATGTTGCGGTAGCTGATGGTGTCCAAGACGGTCACGATACTGACCCACTGCGAGTCTGCCGCCGTCGCGATATCAATCCTGAAGCCATAAGCGGCCGCCAGCGCGATATAGAACGCCCGGTTCAGACTGGGTTTCATGCGCAGCTTGTTGGCGGCGGCCGTCTGGCGCTCGTCGGTGCCGGCATCGGTCATGTCGCAGTCGGGCAGCCCCAAAAAGCGCTCCCAGTCCGGCAGCAGCCAGCGCGCCCGGTCAGGAAAACGCTCCTCCAGCAGCTGGTCGGCATCCCAGGACACGCGTGCCGTCGCCTGACTCAGGGCACCGCACAGCGATGCCAGGAGACTGTCCGGCGCTTTGTTCCAGGCCAGCCCCGATGGCAGCAACTGGAGCAGTGCACGCTGGTGCGGCGTCAGGGTTACAGCCATGTGATGGCCCCCACGGTCAGCAGCTCCTGCGCGTCGGCACTGACCGCCTGCAGCGGTGAACGCAGCTCAAAGTCGTCCAGCGTGGTGACGCCGGCTATCGCCCGCCAGAACGCTGACGGCAGCAGGGTCTCACCGGGGCGCGCCTCAAAATAAAACAGCGTCGTCAACGCCTGTTGCACCGCCGCCTGGTTATCCGGCGTGTTTGGCGCGATACGGATAGCGAACGGCACAGGCCGATCGGTGAGGGGGAACACGGTCACCACCGGCCCCTCGGGTTGCCCCGTGGGCCAGCCGGTCGCCGGGTCGGGGTGGCTCTTGATGTAAGACGCCACGCGCGCGATATCCCCGGAGCTGGGAAATATCACCGGGTTGTTGTCCTGCACAAAGCTCACCCCCACGGTGCCCGGACCTTGCCACAGCGGCACGCACCAGGCGCGCGTCACGCCCGCCACCTCACGCGCCCAGCGCTCGTAGTCGTACTGGGTGCCGCCGGACGGCGGGTATTGCACCCGAAACTCCAGGCGCGCGCGCAGCTCGGAGACCGATTCCACGTCCGCACCGCCGGTAATACCGACTGTTGCCACCACCGCCTGTTGCTGAATGCCGGCCACCGGCGTAATAAAGGTCAGTTGCGTGCCGGCCGGCGTATTGCCGTCCAGTCCCGCCGTGACCGCTTCGACCTGCACCGTCAGTGTGCCGGCCGCGCCGCTTTGCGCCTGCACCACACTGAATACCGCTCCATCCGGGCGTTGCAGCTGCGTTTGTGCGTTGACCGTCGCGGTATCATAGAGCGTCAGTTGCAGCGGGCCGGCGGCGCGGGCGGCCGGTTTGCGGATAACACCATAGAACGCGCACCACTTGAGCAATTCACCCTCGTCGGCATCGGACGGGATGATTTGCCGACTGATCCAGCTCAGGTGTTCATGTTCCTGCGCCGACAAGCCCGCCTGAGCATAAGCCAGTGCGTGCAATGTGGTTTCGTCCTGCCCCGGCAGTGAACCCGGCAGCTGCTGGGCAATATCCTGCTCAGTCTGGCTAATCAGTTGCGGCAGGGTAGAAGGTTGATACGGCATTTAAACCCCTTGTAATGACGCTTCAAAAGCCTGTGGCACCACGCTGCCATCGGGCAGCGTCAGACGAATGGCGAGCAGCAGCGCGCCTCTGGTCGGCTGGGTGGCCTCACAACGGATAGCGGAGACCAAACCGGCGCTTTTCATCCAGGCCAGCGCTTCCTCGGCGTAGGCCTGGGCGCGCGTCAGCACGCTGTCCAGCGTTTTCTCGCGCGAGAGCAACCACAGCCGGGAGCCGATGGGGCGCGTGCGAAAGCTGTCTCCCCACCATCCGCGCTGGTCGCCGGTGCCATCAGGGAGTACGTCGGACGGCGCAGCGCGCCGATCGGTAAACAGCGAGATGATCACGGCCGTTTCAATGCTGTCGTCGGTCAGCAAATCCGGCCCGTTCAGCACCAGATTGCCGCCGCCGTGCTGCCAGACAATCGCGATATCAGCCATTTTGCGGCCCTCCGGTATTGTTACCCGGGCCGTTCTCGTGGTGAGTGTGGCCGCTGTAATGCACGCCGTTGATCACCGCTTCCGGCGCACTGAAGGTGCCTTTTGAGGTGCTGGTACCGTTGACCGTCTGGCCGCCCTCGACCAACGTATCGCCCTTCACAATGAGGTTTTTCTGCACCTCGACGTCCTCGGTACATATCACTTTCGGGGTGTCGATCAGCACATGGTCATCGGCGTAAATTTCAAGGGTTTTGCAGGTCAAAATGGCGCGACCGTCTTTGGTCAGGCGCAGGCGGTGCCCCTCAAAGTGGTAAACCCCACTATCACCGGCGACCAGTGCCGTCGGACGATAGCGCCGGTCTTCGATAATCAGGGCCGTGGCCTGGTCACGCTGCCCCGCCAGACAGGCAAACACCACCTCTGCCCCTGGCAGCGGCACGCTGATTTGTCCGTACTGCTGCGGGCGCTCCACATCGTCAAACACTTCACTGTCCAGGCCGGTCAGCTGGATATTCTGCGCCTGGTAACTGTCATTGACGCCGGACACCACACCGCGACTGAACAGCAGGCGGATCCCCCGCATCACCGGTGCCAGCAGGCGCTGCATCACGTCTTCATTTTGGATCATTGAAGGTAATCCCCTGTTTTTTCATCTGCGCGTGGATAAAGCCATCCACGCCACCGTCTTCACCACTGCCGTTACCGTTCTTGTCAGGCTCGGCCGGGACAACAAATCCGTCGCGCGGGGCCAGCACCAGGTTGGTCACCGCACCGTCCTTTTTGCTCAGGGTGAACTCCACCTGACACACCAGCAGATCTTCCGCGTTCACATTGATACGCGGGGCCACCACGCGGGTGAGCAGGTTGGTGTCCCACAGCAGGCCGTTAGCCCGAAACCAGCCGCGTACTGTCGCGCTGAACCGCTCGGAGCGGGCGATAGCGCGTCGCTCCTCCCGAATGGCACGCTGACGGGCGGAGTTGGCATCAATCTTGTGATCGGCCAGAATGATCTTTGGCCGGTAACGGGTGACGCCGGTATCGTCCGCTTCGCCTTTGGGAGCGGCCAGCAGGGCGGCGGTCTTGGCATTGCTGTTGTGACCGCCCCCGCCCGAATGCCCCTTGATCAGGTACTGGCTGTAGCGATTGCGCCAGTCGTCGGTGTAGTCCGCCGACAACAGGTTGTCGCCCAGGGTGAGCGTATCGGTGCGGCTGCTGCTGGCCTGGGTAAACACCAGGTCACCCACCGCATTGCTGGTCACCAGCACCCCGCGATGGCGCGCCGCCTTGGTCAATGCATCACTGACGGTTTCCGACAGCTCCAGCGTATAGGTGGCGAACGGTTTGGCGGCAGTATCGTCATCAACCTGCCAGCGCACGGCAATGCCGAACGGCTGGCACAGTTCGTCGGCGATTTGCGCCAGCGTCCGACCGCGCCACTGACCGCCCTTATGGATGGCCGAGCAGTCCACCAGATCGCCGGTCTTGTCTCGTCCGGACAGCGTGACCTGCACGGCCGTCGCGGTGATCTTGTGCTTTACCGTGTCGAGGTAGCCGGTGATCACCCGCTGACCGTCGATGCTCAGCGCCAGCGGCAGCCCGGCGCGCAAGCTATCCGGCACCGGCTGCCCCGGCAGCATCATCTCCAGTTCAAAGCTGCCGGCCAGGTGCTCCAGAGAACGGCGCACGCTGACCGACACCCAACCGCTGAAAATGGCGTTATTGATATACAGCTCAACCTGGCTGGTCATCGATCACCTCCACGGTGTCACCGCCAGGCACAAACAGCGGGTCAGTGATGGCGTTACGGCGCACAAATCGCTGCCATGCCAGGCTGCTACCCGTGGCGCGATACAGGGTCACCAGCGCCGGCTCAGTGGTGCGAACGGACACGCGCGCAAGACCCGGCAGAGCCACGCCGCGCGTGGTTAAATCGTCAACCAGCGCAAGACGCAGGTCGCGCACCTGCATGGACGCCGGGAAATACCCGGCAGTGGACAGCGCAAACACCTGGCTGTCGAGTTCCGCCGCTAAATCGTCGGCCACGCTCGTCACGTCGTCCGCGCTTTCCATCAGGGGCACGCCGGCATTGAGCAGCAGCGCATCGGGGGCGGCCGCATTGGCGGCACTCAGTGCGGTACTGCCCGCCACGCTCGGCTGGGCGCGCTGCGCCAGGCTCACGCGCGCCACCGCTGCTGTCAGCAGTTGCGAGGCCATTTGCGTGCGGGTGACAACCACCGCAGTGGCGACGGTGTCCTGCAACAACCGGATATTGCTTTGGGTGGTGGCGGTCAGGCCCGTCATATCGCGCTGGGCATTCTGCTGTTGCAACGTATCGCGCAGGTCTTCCATCGTGGCATAGACCAGGCCGGCGCTTTGTGCGGCGATCGCCTGGTTCTGTTGCGCCTCCACGCTGTTCAGCTGGGAAGACGGTGTCGGCGACGGTGCATTTTTTTTCAGCAGCGACAAGGAGGGGGTTTGTGGCAGGGCCACCATGCCGGCAAACAGTCCCGCCATCTGCTGCGCCATGCGCCCCGGCTGGGTGATAAGGGAGCCAATATTGCCCTTGAGCTCGGCCAGCGTGCCGGCAAACACGGAGATGTCCTGCATGATCCCCAGATCGTCGATGGCATCTTCAATGGCATCAATCTGATCGCTCACGGCCTGCATCATGGCTTCGGCATCATGCAAGGCATCGCGCACCACGGCCCACTTTTGGCTCAGGGTGTCAAACACACCGCCCAGTGCGCCGTTGCCCGCGCGAGCCAGCAAGCCCGCCGTGTCCTTCTTCTCGGCGGGCGCGGTATCGTCAGCCTGCGGCACCACGGTCAGGGTAAACTCCACCGCGCGCTGTTCGGCCACGTCATAACGGCTTTCAAACTGGGCAATCAACACGTTCAACGTGCCGTAATCCGGGTGCACCAGTTCGCCCGCGCCCGGTTGACGCAGTGCATCACGCAGGGTCTGACGCTGCTTCTGGCAATCATTGCCCATCACCAGCACAGTGAAGGTAAACTCCGGCAGCTGCGGCCCCACATCGTCCGCACCGCCGCTTTCCCGCAGCGGGTACTCCCGCTTGACCACGTTACGACCGCCACGCTCGTGCTGCTCCTTAAACACCAGGAACGGCACCCCGCGAAAGCTGCCCTTGCCGTCAGGCTGTTTCATGTGTGTACCTCTTAATAGGGAACATAGTTGCTGCCGTTAAACACGTTAAGGTCAAGACCGAAGGGGTCGGAATCGTTGATATCGACGCTGCGCACCCCGAACCCGTCGGGCACGGTCAGCTCAATCTGCGCCGTGGATTTTTGCGCCTGCGGGGTGGCCTTCTTGTCATCGTCCGTGGTCCATTTGTGGTAAACGTCGCCCAGCCAGCCGCCGAGCGAGCCACCGAGATAACTGCCCAGCGTGGAGCCTATGGCCGTGCCCAGCGGGCCGGCGAGAGACCCCAATGCGCCGCCCAACGCGGTGCCCGCCACCGCGCCGATAGCATCGCCCTTGTCGTGTGCCGTGGCCTGACCGTCGAGCAATACCGGGGCTGCGGTGACCGCCGACAGCAGCGGGCCACCCAGCCGACCGAACAGCCGGCCGGCCATTCCGCCCGCCTTGCCCAGCCAGCCGAATTTGCTGCCCATTGCCGACAAACCGCGCCCCAGCGCGCCGCCCTGACCAAAGACGCGCGCGGCCATGCCCGCGCCGGGAATTTTCCCCAGCCCCCGCTTGGTCGCCCCCCAGAGTCGGCCGAACAGGCCGGGTTTGGCGGCGCTCTCGGCCAGTTCCTCGCCGGCGCTGACAAGCCCACCTAGCCGGCTCTTGGGGGTGCGACCACGACCGGGGCCGCGCTTTTTACGGCGCTTGCCGCCGCGACCGCCATCGCCGCCGTCGATAAATGGCTCACCGCCGCCGGCACCGGCAAAGCCGCCCGCCGGCCAGTTGGTGACGAACACCGGCTGTACAGCCGCCGGGTTAACGCCGGACAGGAAGTTGTAGAACCGCTGCGAACGCGAAAGCGGCGCGCCTGGCTCGCCTGGTGTCTTGCGCCGGAATGGCGAGGTCACCGCACGTCCAGCTCCCCAGGCGTAGCGGAACGGGGTAGCGGCCAGGCGAAAGGCCCCCTTGCCAACAGCCGCGCTTACCTGGATCGCCTTCTGTGCCAGGTAGACGTACAGCAGGTATTTGGCGGCGGTTTTCGCCCCCTCGGCAAATTCGTCCATCGCCTTACCGTACCCGGCATCACGCAGCTGTTTTAGCGTGTCCTGCACTTTTTTGAGCGCATCCAGGAAAGTCGTCACGCCTTGCTGCGCCTGAGTGAAGGCCCACAAGATGCCGTTACCCACGTCGGTGGCCAGACCGTCCAGCTGCCCGCTGGCCTGCGCCTGGGCAATGGTGTCCAGCACGCCGCCCAGTTGCTTTTCCATCAGCTTGAACGGCCCGGCATCCATCACCTTGAGGGCGAACTGATCCCAGTCCGCCTTCATGCGCGAAGTCATGCCGCTCCAGGTACTCATCGCCCGTTTGGCCGCCCCTTGTCCCTGTTCGGTCAGAGTCTGGTACAGCAGGCGGATGGCGTCCGGCCCGAGCTTGCCTTTCTCGCCCAACTTGCGCAGCTGTGCCACCGGCACCTTTAGCTTGCCGGCCAGCACCTGATAGGCGTTGATGCCGTAGGTGGAGAGGATGTTGGCATCCTGCCCCTGTAACTTGCCGCGTGCGAACATCTCGCGCAGCTGCAATGACGCACCTTCGATTTGCTGATGGTTCCAGCCGTGACGGCCGGCCTGATCTTCCAGCATCTGGATATAGGCCCGCGACTGGGCGTCGCTCATGCCGTAGCCTCGGGTCACGGCGTACTCTTCCAGGATCTGGTTCAGGCTCCAGGGGGCTTCCTGGGTATTTTTCTGCGCCCACTTCATTGTCTGGTCGGTGGCCGCCGCGTTGCCGTGGTTCAGCGAGGTGATGCGTACCCGGTAGCCTTCCATCTTGGCGGCCGGATCGAGAAACATGTGCTTGAAGCCGTAGGCCGCCGCGCCGCCGGTCAGCAGGCCGTACAGGCCGGATATTTTGCCCACCGCCTCACCGGCGGAGTGTTTCAGCCGGTCCAGATCGCCGGAGACCTGACGGAGCCCGCCCCGCAACGACGACAGCGCCTGGCGGGATTGCCCCCCCATCCGGACAAAACTGTTGCCGACCCCGCGCGCCGCGCCGCTCACGCCACCCAGCGCGGTTTTGCTGCTGCGGCCAAACGCGCCCATATCGCGCGACCATTCACGCGACTTGGCCGAGACATTGCCCAGCAAATCCACAATCAGCGAGGTTTTCAGGTTCTTTGGCATTATGAGGCGTTCCGCTTAATGATCTTTTCCGCTTGCTTGCAGTGCCGGTAAAGCTGTGACACGGGGAGGTTTAAGGCCCATTCCGGCCCGGATTTCGCCACCATCCCCAATATCATCGCCGCTTCTTCTAATTCATTCCGACACTGCGCCCAGTCGCCCCTTGTCACCGGCAAGCTTGCCCGCCAGCGCCGAATCCCGCAGGTTGACCGCCACCATCAGGCGCGAGAAGTCCCGCTCCGTCAGCTGGTTGACCTGGTTCATCGACAGCGGCCCCGGAATACAGCCCACGGTGGCAATCTGGCGGCGCAGCAGCGCAACCCCACGCCGGGAGGGCGACGGGATCAGTTGCGGGCCATTCGGCGTTTCCACATAGCGCTCGGCTTCTGCCTCGGCCTCAATGGAGTCTTTGGCCGTGAGCTCGCGGAAGGTGACGCGGTACTGCATCTCGCAATCGCCCTCCATGCCATACGGCAGGCCGTCCAGCAGCTGCACAAAGCCCTGTGAAAGCTGCTCGGCCAGCCCCTGCGTGCGCGGATCATCGCCATCCAGCGCGGCCCGAATCGCCTGCACAATCTCAGTGTCGTCGGCGGGGACCGCCGGTGTTTTTTTCTTGGTCGCCATCACGGATATCCTCTTTTATGCAACGCGTTTACTGGCGGCGGCGGCAAACTTGGCCGAGATCTCGCCGCTGTCGGTCAGCGAACCCGGCTCACTGCTCCAGGCCCCCATCATCATGTGGATCTCGCCCACGTCGGTGACCACCTCAACGGTGACGTTGGTCCAGTTGTTCACATCGGACACGGACACGCTGCCGCCACCGGGGAACTTGCACTCAAGCGTGGCCTCCTTGGGTTTTTGCTTGTAGCCGTAAATACGCGCTCCCTTGACTACTTCACGCTCAAACCCGGCCGGGCTGAAGGTGGCCCCCTCAAGGGTCTCGTATTCCTGGCCGTTCACCCGAATGGTGGCAACGCCCTGGTATTGCTTGCTCATGCTTTACCCCTACAAAATGAACCGCAGCTGGGCGGCAAAGATACGGAACTGGTTCACCAGGTCAGGGGTGGCCAGCACATCGAGGCGGTTGCGGTCATCTGCGTTGCGCTCCACAATCAGGTTGTCCTTGAAGGTCTCCAGGTTCTCGACCAGCCCCTTGTCCACCCATTCCTGACCCAGCGCCAGCAGTTGGGTGCGCATGATCTCCGGCGTGACAATCGGCTGCCCCGGGGCGACCGGCGTACCATCGTCCGCCAGCTTGTAGCGCGGGAAACGCTGGGTGATAAAGGTGCGCAGCGAATAACGCAGGTACGACAGCGTGTAGACCGTTTCGATATCGAGGTAACTCGGGTCGGGGTCGCCGTACGCGTTGGTGCGGTACATCGTGACCTGACGCTCCACCTGCGGCACATCCCCGCTGGCCACGTTCACGGTGGCAATGCCGTCATACAGCAGATTATTGCGCTCCTCGCGCGTCAGCCGGTCCGCCAGTGCGGGAGCCATACGCCGTGGCAGCGCCAGGGTTTGCAGAGGACGCGCCGGATCAATAGCCAGCGACGGGGCGCAGGTGGCGCACAGCGAGGTCGCCCAGAGGTAATCCGCTTCCGGCGCACGGGAAATGGCGCTACAGGTGGACAGAAAATCATTGCGCGACAGCCCGAACGCGGTGATGTCTCCCAGCGTCCCGGTGTGCGCCATCCAGACCACGCCGTCCGACATCTTGACGGGTCCCCAGCGCTTGAGCAGCTCATCGCCCAGCACCTTGAGGTTGGTCGCATCGCGGTACGGCATCACCACATAGTTGTATTGCCGCTCGCCCATATTGGCGACCGAGTCGGTGATATCCGGGTTATCCGCCCGACTGTCCGGCAGCGCAAACGCCACCGCCAGGCCAGGCGGCGTGGTTTCGCCGTCGTAGTAGTTCAGTCGCAAATCAGGCACGGAGCCGGCACCGGTAAAGCGTGCCGTCAGCGTCACCACGCCCGCCGCAGCAGCGGCCGTGACCGGCAAATCTGCCCGGGCATTGATGGCGGCGGCCAGCGCGGTCGCCAGGTCGGCCACCGTCTGGCTGGCGGTCACGGCGACCGGGACGCGCACGCCGCCAATGTACAGGCGCAATACGCCGTTGTCGGACGGGGTGCCGGTCAGCGTGATTGTCCCGGCCGCCGCTGCACCGGTGCCGGCTCCCTGAGCAATGGCGTACAGCTCGGTGTCCGGGTTGATGGCAATAAACTCGGCGAGCATCAGAGCAATCATCGAGCCACGCCCCCACAGGTCACTGCCCTGACTGGCGCGGGAAATCCGCACCGGGGTATTGAGCGAACCCGTCCCCTGTACCTTGCCGTCACCATCCACCACCGCCTGGCCGAACACCAGCACTGCCTGGTGCGGCTGCGGCGTGCCCACGACCGCCATTGAGTTGTTAAACTCAATGTAGGTCAGCGGGATACGGTTATCATTACCGATGGAATCAAAGCTGATTGTCATGCTTCATCCTCTGTGTTGCCCCGGAGTGCCTCAGAGGCCGGCAGCGGTTGCGGGGCTTTGGTTTTTTTCTGGGGTGTCGGCGTTGCCAGCAGCACATCGGCAGCCATCAGGCGACGCGCCCAGAACGGGGTGCGGGGCTTGCTCTCACCGTCCGCACTCAATAGTTGTTTGGTCACCGGGTCACGCACGGCGCGCCCCGGTGCCGGTTTGATAAAGATCTCGGTCATAAGAACAGGGCTCCAATCAGCAAAAACCAGGGCCAGGCGGTATTGCCGGCCACCGCCAGGCCGCCGGCGATCAACAGCAGTAATTTACCCATCGAGGTTCTCCGTGGCTGACGGCAGGTCAATATGCGCCTCAAAAGGCGGTGTACCGTCCGGCTCGCCAAAGGTTTGATAGTGGCGCAAAAAATCATCCAGGGTGTTCAGGTCCGTCAGCGGGGCAAACTGCTCCTCACAGGAGAAGTAGACGCCGTACATCGCAACCCCGGATGCGCCCTGCGCATCGGTATAGAGGTTCTGCGCCTGAAGGTAACGCATCGGGGTGGGCGTGCCGGGGGAAAACCCCTCCAGCCCGCCGATCAGCAGGCCGACCATCTGATAAATCCCCATCCGGTCGGACTCGTGGCCGTTCAGTACCTGGCCGCAGACGTAACACACCCAGCGGCTGTCCATGCGGCTGCGGGTACGGCCGCGCTCACCGCCCAGCCAGGCGACATAGACAGCCGGCGCGGTGATAAGCAGCGACTGGAGAGCCTTGTCACTCCAGTCCCCCGGGTGGGTGTCCACGCGGCGTACCCGGTTGCCAAACAGCGTGGTGATACGGGCCAGCAGGGCGTTTTCAGTCTCGGCAATCATCAGACAAACCCCTTTTGGTTGCGGCCAAACACCGCTTTCTCCGCATACACCACCGGCAGGTCGCCACTTTCCGGCACCCGATCATCGCTGTCGGTGCCGATGGCAATCTCGCCGCGCTTCACGTCCGCCAGCCAGCGCAAAGCGTCCTTGTAACGTTGCACCACCTGATCCGTGGCGCGCTCGTCGTTGAGGTAGTAGTACGCAATCGTGCAACACTGCTGCATCAGCACACGCGGCACCACCGACAGCGGCAGCAGGTAACGGCCAGACAGGTAGCTGTCAATCAGCGCGCTGGCATCCATCAACGCCTGATCCAGCTTGCGCTCGTCCGGTAAAAAGCCCTCTGGCGTCTTCACCTCAATCAGCGTGTCGACTTTGTCGCCGTAGCGCTCGCGCAGGTCAGCGGCGGTGGCGTAATTCATGGCTGCGCCCCGGCCAGTGCGGCGTCAATCCGCGCCTTGGTGACGGCCGTGCCCAGGGCCTCGCTGACGGCGGCGACCTTCGGCGCGCCCCCCTGGGTAAAGGCCTCTGGCGGCAGTGCGGCAATGACGACCAGAATGTCGGCGTCGCTCACATCACCGCCCAGATCAGCACCGGGTGCTTGCTGCTGTTGCCCCGATCCCATTTCGTCAGGTGCTGACGCTGGCGGGTGAACCGGCACCACAATGAGGCATGGGTCCGCCTGTAACCGGGCCAGCACGTCCGGCGCGACACGCTCCAGTACCTGGCGACCGCGCGTGAAACGGATCCCGGCGCGCATGTAGGTCTCGCGCGGGCAAGTGATCGCCACCGTGACGCCAGCCAGCGTCCCGCCCGGCGCAGTGACTGCGCCATCCTGCGCCACAGGGGCATCAGCGCCTTCATGGCCTGACACAAGGTGTTCAGTGGTGTCTGACATAACACTTCAAGCTCCTTTCAACGGGGATGAAAGGCGGGTTGAACCCGCCTTGAAACCGGATTACATCCAGCTGGCAACCACCAGTTCCACCTTGCCTTTCAGTTCGTTGGTGGTGGTGCCTTCTTCGCTGGCGGTCAGCTCGCGCTCCAGCAGCTTGGTCGCTACATCTTCCAGCGCCGGCGGCACTACCAGCACCGACGGGCGCAGCCCCAGCGGACGGCCGCCATCGGCTTTGCGGTCGGTAATCGCCTTCCAGGCTTGCCAGAAGAAATCGCCGGTCAGCGGGGATTTCATCATCTGTGCCATCTGCCAGAAGCCGAAACCGACGTTGCTGCGCAGGGACGCCCCGAACACAATCTGGTTGTCGGTGAACGTCACCCCAACCTGCGGGTCGGCCTGCATCACCAGCTCGGGCTTGCGGCGATCCTGATAAATGACCGGTTTGATCACGCGGGTGCAGTCCATCAGATACCAGGCCGGGCCGGTGTAATCGGCGGCCGGGTCGCCCACCTGGGCGGTGAACAGGTTGGATACCGGCGTCATCGCGCCGGTGCCGTCGACCTTCTCGTACACCGGGTGTTCGGCATCAAAGAAGTTCTGGCCGTCGTAGCAGGCGGTCTTGTCGCCCTGCGCCAGTGCGGCAAACACCAGCTCGTCCGGGAAGCAGGCTGCCGCACGGCCCATCTCCTGGAAGATCGGGGAATAAACGCCCAGGATGTCGTCCTCGAAGTCGTCGCGCGAAATCGCGACCGAGTCTTCCCAGGTTTTGTTGCTGATGCTGTAGCCATGAACCGCCATCTGCTGCATGACGCGGGGACCTACCCACTCGCGAAAGTGCGGGAACTGCCCCAGCCAGCCAAAGGTGTTGGAGCGGGACGTGGACGGCACGGTCATCGCAATCCGCTGATACTGTGACGGGGCCATGCCCAGCCCGTTCTGAAAGTCACTGCGGTAGCCCGTAAACAGAGCCTGGATCATCTGCGGGGTGGTCGGTGTCGACATTATTTAAACTCCTCTTTGGCTTTGCGGAACTCGTCTTCGCTCTTGCCAAGCAGCTTCGCAGCGAGCAGGTCTTCCGCCGACAATGCGGTGGTCTCGGTGGTGGCCGGTTTCGTGATGGTGCTGGTCTGCAACGTGGTCAGCGCCGTAATGGGTGGGCGCGCCTCAAGCTGCGCCGATAGCGCCGCCACGCCAATCTGGCCGCCGAGTTGTTCCAGGTAGGTGCGCTCGGATTTCAGCACGCGCCCGTCCTGTTCAGCCTTGTCCAGCACCTGCTCCAGCGTACTGGTGCCGAGTCTGGCGCTCAGGGCGGCATACTCGGTGCGCAACGCGTTGTAGGTGTCGGCCGGGACGTACTGTGTCAGGTCTACCGCACCGCCGGTCGGTGCGGCCTGTCGGGCGGTGGTCAGCTCGCTGGACAAGGTGGCGACCTGGGTTTTCAGGTCGTCGTGGGCATCGGCCTGGGTCTGCAGCGTGGTCAGGGCGGACAGTGCCGCCGTGCCGATGGCGTCGGTAAACTCGCCATCGTCAGGCACGGTCAGCCCCAGCGCCGCCAGCAGTCGGCGTAAGTGCTCATTCATGGGGGATTGCTCCAGGTTGTCGGTGGAAACAACGATCAGATCGCCAGCACTGAGCGTGGCAACAGGGTTCATCCCCGTGATGGCGGGATCGTTAGTGAGAGACGCGATGCGAATGGCGGCCGGCTCGCCGGTGTCCAGGTAATACTCCAGACGGGCGGAGAGGTAGGCGTATTCGCGATTGTCGATGTGTGCCTGCGCCGCAGGCGTCCATTCGGGCTTGATAAAGATGCCTTGCCCCTCGCGCCACGCCACGTTCTCCGGCTTGACCCAACCGGCCGCCAGCGCTTTCACGCCGGCCTGCTGGGCAATTTCGGAGTGGTGGTCGTAGTCAATCAGCAAGGGCTGCTTGAGTGCGGCCAGATTGGCCTTGATGCGCTGGCAGGCTGCCTGGTTAATCAACCAGCCGGCCGCCGGTTTCTCCGGTCGGCCATCGCGCGCCTTGACGCGCCCGGCGGGCAGCAGCTGACACCACCCGTCATCCGACTGGGCCAGCGTGGCTGACAGCGCCGCCGTGGCGGTGTGGCGCAATGAATGTTGAGGGGGCGTGTGTGTTTTCATGCCGACAGTGTGCCGGATGAGGGAAAGCGTGTGGGTTTACGGTAAGTTAGTCATTTTTCAGGGGGGGGAGAAAAAGGTTGGCGGGCGACAGCCAGCATAACCCTTTTCAAAACCCTTTCAAATCGCGCTGAGCGTTTTCAAAAAAATTTCCGGGTAGCGATGCCGCCCTTTAGCCGTTCGTCTCGTCTATGGCCTTCTCATAGCGTTTTTTGATGTAGTCGAGAATTTCCCGCTCAGCCACCTTGTCCAGTCCCATATACGGCCGAGCCGGAATGGCTGCCGGCCCCGGCCGCATCCCCGGCGTGCCGCCCCACTGGTGAATGGCGGCATACGGCTCGTTCGAGCCAATCAGCGCCCAGGTCGGGCCGTAGTCGGTGGTCATCGCCCGCGCCAGGTTACCATTGAGCGTCAGTATCTTGATGGGGCTGTAACCGTGCTTTTCACGCCAGGCAATATACGGGTCGCTCAGCGCCCGCCAGGGCTGACCGGTCTCCGGGTCGGTCTGGGTTTCAAACGCCCGCTCTGACGACGACAGCAGGCAGCCGGCCGCCACGCGGGTAATGTCTTTGCGGCCGGCGTCGCCGTCCAGCGCCTGAAGGTTGAGGAACGCGCGCTGGAGCCGGCGCACATCCACCACCACGGCAAGATCAATCTCGGGCATATTGCCTCCTTATTCCAGGCTCCCCACCAGCACCGTCAGCTGTCCGCGCTGTACGGCCGACCGGAGGGCCTCAATATCGGTTACACGACGCGCGCGCGTGACCACATCCAATTGATCAGACGCTACCGATGTACCGTAAGGGGCCTCCACAATCAACTGTGCCAGCCCATCCGGCGCATCAGCAAGATACAACAGATGATGTTGCTGCGTATCCCACAGCACCGCCCGTGGGTGGGTCAGCAAGGCCGGCAGACGTTGCACATCCGCCAGCAATAAGGTGTCGTCATCCGCACTATTCGCTTCATTGAACAGCGTTTTTTCACTGACGGCCAGCAACCGCGCCGGCGGCTGGCCGGTGCGCGCCTCGACGGCACTGGCGATCTCCTCAGACATAAAGCCCAGGGTGCGAAGCGCATCTCCCGCCACGCGGGACGTCATCACCCGCCTGGCCCACACGGCAAAGGCTAACTGGCGCTCCGGGCTGTTGTTCAGCTCCTGCACCACCATTTCGCGCAGGGCAGGATCCTGCACCTCAACCAGCTTGCGGATCAGCGACTGATCGACACCAAAGGCGGCCGAGCCGGGATTGTATGACCAGCCCACATCCGGCGTCATCGTGCGCGCGCCGTCGCTGTAGGTCGTGGACGGCGTCTCGAAGACTTCGCCGGTGGATTTATCGACGCCGGCTTCTGCCTGCCGGGTGGTCAGGTGGTCTGCCCCCTGGGAGACGCTGAGCCCCAAATCGTCCAGGCGTGCCTGCGACAACGCCCGCACCCGACAGCGGCAGTTCCAGCCATTTGGCGGGTAGTGGGTTTTCCAGAAGGGATCGTCATAACGGAACACCAGCCCGTTCAGCGCGGCATGACTGGGGCGGGTGCGACCGTCCATCACCGCCACGTACTGCCAGAACGGCAACACGTCGGCGCTGTTCATCATCTGGGCATAGCGCCCGGCGTTATAGGCAACGCGGGTATTGACGTTGTAAATCAGCGCCAGACGGCGCGGGCTGCCCAGCTGCACCGGCTCGGCGTTGCCGGCACTGTCGACCACAATCTGCTTCCCCCACCACCCGAGCTTTTGCAGGCGAGGCGTGAGGGTGGCGATAAATTCCTTCTGCGTGACGCCATTAGCCAGGGCGTTATCCACCTCAGCCTTGAGCGTCGTCAGCACATCCAGGCGGGTGGCCTTGGCGACGGTAAACGTTCGGGCATGAACATCAGCCAACTGCTCAAACCAGTTCCAGGTAACGGCTTCCCCCTTGGCGCGAAAATACGCCACCGCCTCTTTCGGGGCCAGCCGGGCCGCGTAACCCAAATCAATGCTGGAGGTCATCAAGCATCCCTTTCATTTCGCTGGCAAACATCGCATCGGTCAGCAGGGTCATCAGCGCCTTGTCATCCATCTGTTGATAGAGCGCCGGCAAGTCCTGCATCGCCGCCGCCAGTCCGCGCGTCTTGATGGCGGCGATCACCGGGGCCAGAATGGGGTCGATACTGGCCTGCAAGGTGGCCGCCGGCACCGAATCGCCCAAATCGTCCAGCTCATCGCGTGGCCCGGTGGTCACAGGGGCGGACAGCTGGGCGGCCAGCGCGGCGGTGTGGGGGGATGCGGGCCGCTCCGTGGGCGGCAAGGTCATCACCGGGTTTGCCACACTAAACAGCGGTTCGTCACCCACTGGCTCGGGTATGCCGGTTTCTTGTCGCACCCAGCTTTGCGGAACGGGCATCCCGCTGGCCAGCTGGATCACCGCCGCCGTGATGCGCGTAATGTCACCTGGCGCTTTGGTCTGGAACACCAGACGTGGCAACCGGTTGATATCAATGGCGTGGGTGGTGTTGAGGGCATACAGCGGATACACCACATCCCGGTTAAGGGTGTTGGTCAGTTGGCGCAGATCGGCATTGCGTATCTCCAGGCGGATATCGTTATGCACCTCACCCAGCGAGCGCGCGCCTTTGTCGCCGGCCTCCGAGGTCAGCGTTCCGCCGAGGATGGCCTTGGAGATAGCCCGCTCGCCCCAGTTGATCATCGCCAGGAACGGATCGGATTGTCCGCTGGCCGCCGCCTCAAACTCCAGCGTCATGCCGGTGGGGATGATACCGCCGGTGCGCCGGCCAATCTCCATCACCGCCCGCATCAGCGCTGCTTTCTGCTCTTTGGTGGCCCCGGCGGGGTATTTGCCGACCTTCATCGGCAGGCCGTACACCTCCAGAAACTCAGCCAGGTCGCGCACCGAATAGTTCTTGAAGATAAACGGCCAAATCAGCGTGCGTACCAGCCCCTGGGTGCCGGCGTAGCCGGTGCGCGACCGCGCCTGATGCACAATCCAGCCGAACGGCTGGAAGGGCTGCCCGGCGTAACTGTTATCCCGTAACCGCAGCTCGCTGAAATCCTGCGGGTTCAGGCAAAAGTGCGCCGCATCGCGCCAGTGCACCGCCTTGATGATATGCGCACGTCCCACCATGCCCCACTCGATCTCCTGGCAGGAATAGCCTTTCAGGATGGCGTCGGTGGCATCAAACAGCATAGCGTCGAACCAGTCCGCCGCGTGCAGGTACTCATCCAGCATTGTGGCGTCTTTCTTCTCCTGCACGCTGGCGTTCGGCGGCGGCTCAATGCTCCAGCTTACGCTCTGGATGGCCAGCCGGCGCTTGCCGAGTTCGGCGAACAGGTGGGTGTCCTTTTCCTCGATGTCGGCGGCAAGGTCGCTTTGTGCCATCAAATCGCCGTGCTCGGCCGCCCGCAGGCACTGTGCTGCCCGATTCGGGGTGATGCCCGAGGCCGGGTGCTCAATCAGACGATTGGCCAGCTGTGGGATATCGTCCTGCGCCGTCTGCATCTCCGGATCAAAATCAAACGGCTTGCCATTCAGGTCAACAATCTGGCCCATCACCAACACCCCCGGTCAACATCAGGATAATCATCGCGGTCGTCCTCACCGATCGCCTCAAGCGTACGGCCACGCCCCGGCAGCGCCTGGCAGGCGTCATCGTCCAGCACAAAACCCTCCATCCAGGACGCTCGGTTGGCCATGCAGAGCGCGACCGCAAAATCGCCGTGACGCCGCGCGCCGACAGCGGTGGCATTGGCGTCTTTGGTGCGCCCCTTGTCGATTTGCGGGATGCCGTTGACCACCTTGATATGCCGCAGGTCGTCCAGGGTGGTCTGGTGGCGCGCCAGCGTCAGGTTGCCGTCCTCAAACTCGGCCTTGAGCTTCGGCATCCACTCGGCATACCACTTGGGCGAGAGCATCACGCAATCGACCATCTCCGGCCCAAACGCCAGCAGCGCCGCCTCCGCCAGATAACCGCCGTTGCCGGTGGCATCGAAGGCCGCGCCGATAAAGCGCGGCAGTCGCTGCAGGATGTAGAGCATCACCTGTTTTTGCTGGTCATAGGTCAGGTTGCGCAGCTCCACGCGCACGGCCTCGCGCTTGCGCAGGTCGGCCGGGATGGCCAGCACGGTGAAGCAGCTCAGGTCACCGCGTCGGGCAAAGTCCTCGCCGAAGGCGTGGCGACAATCCGGATCTAACGCGGCCAGCACCGGGCCGAGGTGTTCGTCGCACCAGGTGGCGATCGCCGCTTCACGCTGCCAGGCGGATTGGGTGATAAAGGTCTCGTCGGCCTCATAGGTCAGGATGGGAATGTCGCGAGCTGCCGTCATGGCGGCCTCAATCAGCGCACGCGGAATGTACGCGCCGCCGGATTTTTTCGGTACACAGCCGTATTCTTCCTCCGCATCCTCCTTGCTCGGGGCATTTTTATACAGATCGTCACGCCATTTTTTCTCGGCCTCCGGCGACCACGCCTTGCCGGTCACGGCACAGATGCGCTGATACAGGCCGTCAGCAATGGCGTCATCCAGGGTAATGCGGTGTACGCTGTAATCCTTGCGCCCCTCGCGCGCCTCCTGAATGTACTGATTAAACAGGTTATCTACGCCGTTGTGGGTAGAGATAATGCGCACGCGCGCGCCCCACATGGTGAGCGCCATCGCCGCCTTGAGCAGTTCGTCCAGCGACTCATGGAACGCCGCTTCATCAATCACGACATCGCCTTGCAGGCCGCGCAGGTTGGAAGGCCGGGAACTCAGCGCCTGGATTTTGAAACCGCTGTTGGGAAAGCGGATCATGTAGGTGAGGATCTCCTCCTTCTTCTCGCTGTCCCAGAAGGTCTGTTCGTACACGTCCGCCTGCGCCAGCTGGTTGAATGCTTTGGAGAACAGCGCGCAGGCCGCGATGTATTCCAGCGCCATCTCCTGCTTGGAGCCGACATAGAATACGTTGCGGCCGCCCCGGTTTTTGGGTTTGGCGGCGGTGATCACGTTACGCCCAGCCTCGGCCCAGGTGAGGCCGGTGCGGCGGGACTTCTCAGCGATGCACACGTCGCTGTCGTCGGCAAACCAGCGGGCCTGATAGGGCAAAAATACCGGCGCATCCGCCGGCAGCGTCAGGGCATCCGGCACATCGACGCCCAGCTCGGCCTTGGCGGCGGTGAGGTCAATCTTGCGTGGTGGGGTCAATTTGACCAGGGCGGGCTTAGGGGTGTTCATCAGGCTTTCCCTATCAAAATACTACGGATACGGCTTTCCAGCTGTTCGCTCATACCATCCACGCCGCGCAATTCTTCCGTTACCGCACTGGCGGCCTCCTCGGCAAAGGCGGCGCGAATTTCCTTCTCGCGCTTGAGGCTGCGCTCGGCGGCGCTTTCCAGGCGCTGAATGGCTAGCATGGCATTCTTGATAAAGTCGATATCGATGTCGTTATCGTCTTCCACCGACGAGGCCGCCGCCCGGATCTTCTTGAACAGCATGGAGCGGGCCAGCTCCAGAATGAGCGCAGACGTTTCGCCGGTGGGCTTGTCGCCAAGCTCGGCCACCATCGCTTTGGTCTGTTCGCGCAGCTCACGCAGATCACGGGCGATCGCTTCGTTCTCGGCGGCCAAGCGGCTGATACCGGCGGCGGAGAGTTTCGCCTCATCCGGCAGGCCGGCGTCGGCAATCAGTCGGTTGATCTCGTCGCGGATCTGCACCTGGGTGAGCCGCTTCTCCCGCAGCATGTCGAGCAGCGGCTTGCGGATGGCATCGGGCAACATGTCCGCTTTTTTCACGCGTCCGCGCGTCGGTTTGTCCATGACGCCCCCTTAGCGTGCACGCGGCTTTTTGACGCCCGGCACGGTGGCACGCCCTTCGGCGACGTCCTGACCGCGCCCGGTCAATTCGGCGATGTAATAGCCGTTGGTGAGGGTGTGCAGCTTGATAAGCTGCTGTTCGGTAAGCCAGAACAGGTGTACGCGCACCCGATCGCGGGAGACTTTGTGTCCGTAAGCATCCAGACAATCCTGCAGAACGGATTCGCCCAGGTTGCCGTTGTAGTCAGCCAGGGACCGCAAGAGCACTAGGCGCTGGTCTTCGGTCAGGATATCGTCAATCATGTGTTACTCCGTTTTACCGCCTGTTCCAGCAGCAGTTCGTTTTGATGGGAGACAGATTTCAGGGTGGCGTTCGTCGCCTTCAGCTCGCCGCGTAAGGTGGTGATCTCAATCTGGAGAACGTGCACCTCATCTTGCGTTGGCAGGTCGCTAATGCGCGACTCCACCTTTTCCACGCGCTCATGCAGACGCTCAAACGCCTCGCGCGGCACAAAGGTCTTGCGCATCAGCGCCATAAAAATCGCGCCGGCGGTGCTGACCGCCGACAAGACCGGCACGACATAATCTTCAACCACGTTCAGCCACATCGCGCCTCCCGAATGTGTTGGCAATCCACACAACAGGCCGCATTCAGCACGGCGGCCAGACGTGCAGCGGAAATGGTGACGCCACAGTCTTCGCACTCACGCACCCCGGTAATGGGGAGCAGGCGGTGGGTGCGCTGTTGATGCGCCGCCAGACTGCGCGCCAAAAAATACGCCTCCTGTTCGGCGGCGTTGTCCATCGTATCCATAGGTTCCTCAGGCTCCCGGCCGAACAGGCGGGGCAGCAGCCGTTCCGGCCAGAGTAGAAAATTCATGTTGTTGTTCCTGCTGCGCCCGGCGCAGATTGGCTTTGTCCAGGTTGCAGTTTTTGATAACGGCCAGCAGTTGCAGCGTGTAATCGACCGACGCGCCGAAGGTGAACGGGGCCGGCACCGGCGGCACAGGGCAGTCGGCCAGCCATTCAGCGGGCAGCGGCGGCGGTACTACCGGCACGTATTTCATCGGCCGCAGCGCGCACCCGGTCAGCCACGGCAGCAGGCACAACCACATGAGCGGCCGGCACCGCAGCCAGATCGGCGCGGCTGGCCGCCCGTTCGGCTTCGCTGCGCCGGGTGTTACGTTGCTTGTCATCAATGGCCGCCTTGCTTAACGTGTCAAAAAAACGCAGGGTGCGCTGCTGGTTGTCGAGCGCCAGCCGGGCCGCATCACGCGCCTGTCTCAGCTGAGCCGCCTCGTGCTTAAGGCCCTCCACCTGCTGGTGCATCCCCCAAATGCCGGCGCACAACACCCCGATAAGGCACAGGGTCGCCACCGGCGGCAGTTCACGTCTCAGATAAGCCATAGCACACCCCGCAACACGATAACGCCCCCCAGCGCCGCCAACATCGCCGGTCGCCACAGGCGGTTTACGGCGTCGGCAAATCGTTCAGACATAACCATTCGTCCGCTTCGCGCCGGGAGACCAGGCCCGCCCATTTTTTGCCGCCGGCATATTCCCAGCGCTCAAGTTCATGGCAGGCCCCGGTGATATCGCCGGCATTGAGTTTTTTCAGCAACGTGGAGTGCGCGAAGTTTCCCGCGCCGACGTTGTAGATGAAAGACGCCAGCGCCACGCGCTGCCCACGCGTCAACGGTACGGTGACGGTGCGGTCCAGCGTGGCAAACGCCGGCTGTAAATCCTGCTGGAGCAACGCCTGACACTGCGCCTCGGTCTGGGTCGTGCCCAGGCGCACATCAGGGCCGGTATGGCCGTAGCACTCGGTGGGCACGCCGGCGACGTCGGTATAGGCGTGACCGGGATCACCTTCAAAGTAGCCGGTGTAACCGGCCGTCATGGCACCCACGCCGGCACCCGCCAGTGTCAGGGCAATCAGACGTTTACGTAAGGCAGAAGGAAGTGTCGGCATACCGCTGTCCACAAAATGAAATCAATGGGTAACAGGGTACGGGGTCGTCAGTGTGTCGGGGGATTACGGTCGGTTAGTGTTTGCAGCAACCCGTCCTCTTGAGGTCAGCCGGTTACTGTGAGCAGATTAATGCGGGGTAAACATGTCGGGCTGGATGCGGCGGGTGTGCAGCTGGCGCTGCTCTTTGATCACCGCGTAAATCTGGGTCTGCGCCATGCGGTAGGTACGGCGCAGGGCTTCGATATCTTCGCCGTTATACCAGCGCGTGTAAATCTCATCATTACGCAGTGCGGCAAACAGCGTCTCGCCCATCGGAATATAATACGAGCGCCCACCCATGTAAGCCGCCTGCGCGGCGGCGACTTTGCGGGCCAACGCGCGAGCGCGTTCGGCGGGCAGGTTTTCGCGCTGCAAGGCCAGGTCAATCACCTCAACCAGCACGGCCAGCATCTGCGGCCACTGGTTTTTCAACACCTCGTCCGGCATGTCCTCCATGCGGTCAATCAGCGCATTCAGACGGGGATCATCCTCAAACAAACCTATCTGGTTCTCAGTCATACACACCTCACTCGGGAGACCGTATCGATAATCAGGAGACAACCCATCCCGCTGACGCGGGATGGGGGTTCTATCTGGCCGGAACGCGCTGACGGGCGTACCAGTCACACACGTTACTGTAACTCATTTTCACCGTTGGCGGCAGACCGCCCGCCGCCAGCATTTCGCGCCGGTGCCAGCGCTTGAGGCTCTCCAGCACCACGACGGCCAGTTCCGGGCTGCGGTCAAGCCACAGATAGCTGCGCACGCCCAGGCCGCCGTTATGCGGGGCAGTCTGGCGCGCCACCCAGCCGTTGAGCGACGCGTCGCTGTCGCTGCGGATAAAACCCTGCCGGTGCAGGGTGCGCCAGATGGCACGGAGTTTGGCCGGCACCGACGCCGGTTTTAACCCGCGCTGACGCGGCGCTGAATGCCGTTTAAAGCCCTTTTTACGGAAGGCGGTCAGCACCGCATCCAGCTCGGCCAGCGACATATCGCGGCAACTGGTTTTGCCGGGTACGGTGGCCGACAGCGCCTCGCGGTAGGTGTCGTCGTCAAGCTGTAGCGTTTTACGTGCCACATGGATTAACTTAATCAGGGATGCGCGATCCATATCGTGACTCCACAAGAAAGGCGGTGCAGCAACACCGCCTGTTTTATGACTTAAACAAAGGCAATAGCAAATGTCAGACGAAACCAAGCCGTTAAACCACGGCGATATCACGGTCTTTGGCAACCCGGCCGCCGAAACATCCCCCTCATCAGTACCATATAACCGCCATTAATCGGGGCGATCTCGGTGTTCGGGCCGTAAATAAACACGTTGTAACCGCCGTCAAGTTCGATCCGGGTAGAGAAAAGCGGCCCACCGTCTTTCTCATGCTTTTCAACGGCATCAATCAGATCGTTGGCCAGGCAACGAACAGGGTGCAGGCGGTCGCACTGGCAGAGCACGCGATAAATCAGCCACTTTCCGGCCGTTACGCCCCCTATCACCTGCAACAGTATGGGGAGCGCATACGGCAGGATTTCCCGCAGGACATCGGGTGTCGTCATTTTTTACCCCCTTCATACGGTTGTTTTTCCCGATACACCTCACCACACATCAACACAGCGGTGGGCCGACGCGCCTGCAACCGTACCAGCATCTGCTGGCACGCCTGGCGCGAGGAATACAGCCTCTCGCTGACAGGCAGCGCCTCACAGGCATCGTGCCCGCAGGCGCTAACCAGCAGCGCAAACCCGGCCAGTATCACCATGTTATAGCCTCCCCAGCATCGTCCACCATCGGCCGCTCAGGGATCCAACACCAGTGAGTGACGGTATCGTCGTTCTCGATGCAGGCCCCGGTCTCCTCATCCACAAACAAGCCCTCATAGCCGATCATGCCAACCCGGGTTTCCCCGTTGCGGGTGTAAAGCAACACCGCCTCATGGTCCGGCGGCACGCATTCAGCCAGCGCGTGCCAACCCAGGCGACAATCGGTGCGGCGCACGTCAACCACAATACCTGTGCCGAACAAGCATCCCACAGAGACCTCAAGAGGACGCTCCGAACGAATAAACAATGACGTGATCATGCTGACGCCTCCGCTTGCCTTTTGGCGGCCAGGTATTCGCTGGACAATATTTCGGTCAGGCGATCGTTGGGTTTCATGCCGCAGCGGATGTAGACGATATCCCCCACACGAAACCACTCCAGCCCGCCGAAGAAGACCACCGAGAAATCCAGCCCGGTGGCCGCGTACAACTCGTCGTAACTGGCGGCGGTTTTGGGGCGTTTCGCCTCCCACAGCGCCCGCAAGGCCTTAAGCTCAGCGCTTAACCCTTTCGGGGGCTTTGCACGTGGTCGGCAGCTGTACCCGGTATCTTGGGTTTGCCTGGTCCATAGCGCTGCACCGAAAGGGATATCATCGCCATCAAAATGCAAACCGTGAAAGCGGCGGCCGCTGGTGTCACTTTTGAAGACCGCCCGACAATGGCCGCCGATGGCCACTTCCAGCTCGCGCGCTTCGGCGCTCAACCGCTTATTGACGGCAATATAGCGATCCCAGGCCGCGAGAACGGCAGAGTGTTCTGTTTTGTAGTACATCAACCCCCCTCCGTTGCGCTGACTGGGCGGCGATCAAAAGGCAGATAACGCACCACGGCACCGGAAATGTTCGCCGCCGTCTGGGCGCAAATACAGCGCCCCAGGCGAATATCCAGATAGGCCAGCACATAATCGGGGTAGCCATTGTCCCGCTGGAAAACGGGCTGCAGCTCCGCCACAACATAAACGCTCTCGCAGCCCGTCGGCCCCGTGGCGAGCGCAGCCACCCACGAAGGAATGTGGCTCCCCTCAACCCACGGATAAGACGGCTGGAAAGGGAGTGCGGAGGGTTCGCCCGCACCGGATAAGGGGCCTTCCGCTTCGAGCAGCGCAGCGAGCGTTGACATGCGCATCATGCCGGTCGCCATGTATTCCGCCTGCAATGCCAGCAGCAGGTCTGATGTAGTATTAAGGTCTTTCATGGCAACACCTTTAGCAGTGAGTAAATAAACAGCGCGCCCAGCAGCAGCCCGGCACCGGCGACACAGGCAAACCAGAACACCTGCGCGGACTGGCCGGCCTTTTCCTTCACATCGCGCCAGGCCCGGCGCATGGCGGTCGATTTCTTGTACATGATCTCAGGCTCCCCGATAGCGTGCGGCGGTATGTTCGAGCCAGTAGGTATCTGGCTTGCCGCATTTGGCTTCCATACGCTGTGCTTCGCGGATCAAGTGCTGGGCGGCGATGGCCAGCCGGGCGCGACACTGGCGCAGTTGTTGCGCGGCAACGCGATAGCGTGGGCTGCCGCCATCCTCAAAATTTGCCCGGGCGAAGGTGAACGCGTCCTCGGCGTCGTCCAGTAGCGCCGTAATGTCCGGCAGGTCGCTTATTGCCAGTGGTTCGGCAGGTTTGCCCAGGCGCAACATCAGGCGCTTGAGTTTTATTGCCTTCCAGCGGTCGATGGCCTCTCCCCAGCCATCCCGACGCATTTGCGCCAGCATGATCTCCACGTCAGCCATTTCCTGCGCGGTGCGATCGGCATTGGCCCCCTGAAAATGGTGACGAATAATAGCCGCCGCTAATTCCGAACACTCTTCGGCGGTTTTCAATAATTGTTTGTCGCTGCCAAAACGTGCCAGCGCGGCGTCATATATTTCATTTTCATTCGGTTGCATATTCTTGATTTCCTGAATTTGGCGCGCACGAACCCATGACGCACGCGCCGGATTAAAAATAAGGGTGACGAATTAAAACGGATTAAATATTGGCGTCTTGCTCAAACGGCTCGACAGCAAAACTCTCTACGCCGGTTTTGATACTGATGCCGGCAATGCCTTTGACCGCCGCCGGGTCGGCCAGGACGGCGTCCTTGTTGACTTCCTCCTTCACGCGGATAAAGCGCTCCAGCCCCATCTTGTGCAGCATCTCCAGCACATCCTCCACGTTGCGCACGCTGCATGAAGCTGGATTAAAACGCCATGACACGCTGCCGGTGGTCAGGTTGGCGGTTTTTGCCTTGCCGCCCTTGGTCAGCTCGTCCTTATTGGCTTCACACCACGCTTGAATGCCTTTAAACAGGGTGGCAACCTCTTTTTTCAGCGTTTCGATTTGCGGCATGTATTTCTCGGTAATAGCGCCGATTTCATCGTTCATCCGGGTTTCCAGACGCTCGGCCTCGCGTTTGGCGTCGCCCAGTTTACGAATATGGAGGCTGGCTTCTTCTTTGGATTGCGGGGCATTGGCCGCCACATTTTTTAATTTACGGGTTTTTGCTGCCATGTGATTTCCTTAATGGTGATATTTGCGTTCAATACGGGACTCAATAATTTCAGCCCCTTGCGTTTTTGCTCGTCGTGAAAACTCATTGCCCACCGCCTTAATAACGGCCGCCGAATGCCGGTGTAAAATATGGGCGTAAACATGCTGCGGCCCCGGTTGCTCATCATCCAGCCCTGTCGTTGAAATGGAGACGCCAACAGCGTGGGTATGCATTTCTCCGTCCTGAACCGGAGACGAATGCTGCCCGACCACTTCAAAGGTAAAAATGACCTGTACCTGTCTATTCTTCATTGAGTTACTCCCATTCGTTCATTCCAGACGGTATCCATTGCCTGCGCACCGCAGGTTTGACAGCTCACACGCTGCCCATGCGTTTCTGGCTCATCAGGCCCGTGGAAAAAGGTCATTTCCATGAACCCAAGTTGCGTATCGCCGCAGAAAGGACAGGGCTTAAAATTCGACATATCGTCAGTTGACGCCATCATTCCCCCAATACACCACGCAGTCGTTGACACAGGCGGTGTGCACGGTGCGGCGAACGCCGCCGGCACACACGGTGATTTCAGTAACCGCGACACCGCTCGGCAGCACCGCCGGCTGGCTGGTGCGGATGGTGTAGCGGTGGCGGTAGCGCCGGGTGCGCTCAATCACGGCACCAACCGGCTCAAACACGCGTCTTGCGGCATTTACCGCATCAAACAAGTTTTTCATTTTCCTGTTTTCCTCATGCGTTCCAGAATGATTTTTAATTCACGCCGGGCTTGAATGTCATTTTCACCGACGCAATACACTCGCGATGAACCGTCGATAAACGACACGACCAAATCGCCTTTTAATTCCAGGGTGTCAATTGCTTTAACGGTATCAAAATTAATTAAATGGTCTTGCTCGTAAATATCCGTGATAAATAAGGTCGCCATATTTACCCCTTTAACGATAATGTTTCCGCGTTACCGTAAACCTCCTTGAATGCCGCTTTAATGTGTTGCTCGGTTAATGCCGACTGGCCGTTACCGTTTGCCATCAACCATGCCTGATTCAGGGTATGAGACAGCACCCGCAGCGCCCCCGGCTTGGCGGCAATGGCATGGATAAGCGTCATCTCGCCCGTACCGGCAATCCCCCATGCCGTCGCAATGGCGTTGATATCGGCATTCTTGGGTTTGGGGATACGCTTGGAGCGAGCGATACGGCTGTGCAAGCGCGCCAAATCATCCGCCCCCGAGGCGGTGCGGGTAGCCTTGGACAGCCCGTTGGGGTTGCCAATCAGCACCATACCCACCCCGGTTGCATCCTGAATGGCGCGCAACTGCTCCAGCCCCTCAACGCCCAGATGGTCGGCCTCGTCCACAATCAGCAGCCCCCGGGTGCCGGTCAGCCGGCGGCGCATCAGACGAGCCAGCGCGCCCTTGCTGGCCGGCGCGTCGGGGATATCCAGCGCCTCCGCCATCTCCAGCAGGCATTCGGTCACGCTGGAGTGCGCCGGGCACAGCGTCATCATCCAGGTGTTAGGGTTCTCCGCCTTGTAACGCCTGGCTGCCTCGGTTTTCCCCACGCCCGGCGCCCCCACAATAATGTTGATACACCCGGACAAACGCACGAAGGTGAAAATGGCCCACATCTCGTCAACCGTCGGCGTTCTGACGAATTGCGGGCGTTCCGGCAACTGCTGTTGCTGCTGATAATTCTCCAGCCAGACGCGTAATGCCGACGCCAGCTTCTGATTATCACCGGCATATTCACCTTTTAAAAAGGCGGAGATGGCCGACCCGGATTTACCGATTTCATTGGCAATTTGGGTCTGAGTCACGGTCTTGCTTTTAATTAACCCGGACAGGGTGTTGATTACGTCGTTAATATCGGTCATTATTTATCTCCATTCGGTTTACTTCGTTGTGAATAACCTGAGCTGCAACTCGGGTTATTTTTTTATACCAGCGGGTCACTGTACTGCTCAGCAAGTTTTGCCACCCCACGCTGAAATGCCTGTTCTGCCTCATCATCAACAACTTCCACGTCTTCAATGGCGACCGCATTACCCACCGGGCGGTACAGGCTGACCACGCGCGATTCAGGCGGTGCCGGTTCGGCGATACGCGGCATCAGTTCGGAGATTTCCAACGCATCCTGCTTGACGGTGGCTTTAATCAGCGCTTTCGTCGCCTTACGTACCTGTTTTTTCGCCAGCGCATGTTCGCGCGCCGCCTGGGTGTCGCCGAAGCCGACCGGGTTGATACAGGACGCGGCACAGATAAAGCGGCCGTCCAGCGTGTAGCAATAGACGTCGCCGTGCAGGTGCTGCGGGTCGAAGCGGACCACCACCTTGCGCGGGGAAATCCCCATCAGCGCGGCGTTGTGGTAACGGTTTTCCTGCCGCAGCAGTGAACCGCCGGCCTTGATGGTGAACTCGCCGTTGTGCTTGACCGTCACCGCCTCGGCCGGCAGCAGGAACATGCGCAGCTGCTCCTCAGTCGGCTTGCGCACGATAGTGTTCGGGAAATCGCGCTCAAACACCTGGTCAAACGAGTCCTTACCCTGGCACATTTCGGTATTACGTCCGACGCGGGCGTTGAACATCGCCACGCCTTCGGCCACGGTTTGCAGGAACAGGGCGACATCGGCTGCTTTCGAGCCGTAGTTCTCCGGTTTGGCCAGCGGATTCGGGCCGGTATAGCTCCCCGCCAGTGCCGGGTGCTTGTCGATATACTCCTCCATACCGCCAACACCGAAGGCACGTTCGACAGGCTTGGCCTGTCCCCAGCCCTTGCCGGCCACAATCGAGGTCCAGTGAATGGTTCCGAGCAGCGTAAATAGCCCCTTCGGGTCATCCTCGCGCACCTTGAAGCGGTAGCGGGTCTTGGTGCCGCCGGTCAGCCATTTGTTGGCCGCCGCGCGGGTGTTGTCGATGGTGATGTGGAAATCCTCCGGAATGCCATATTTTTTAATGACATCCATAAACGACAGGCGGATGGAGTCCATGTTCTCGGTCAGGTCAGTGCGCCAGCCGATGATGCGGCGGGTCTTCACGTCTTGCCAGAACCAGGTTTTCGGGCGGACAATATCGCCGTTGAACCACTTTACGAATACGTTGTGCTGGTAGCCGTCGCCGTTGATCCATTGCAGGGTGTTCAGGTGCGCCACCGTGCGTTTTTGTGCCGGCACCAGACGCATCAGGGCGTGCTCACCTTCGCGGCAGGCCACCACCATCGCCGGATCCAGCTTGTTGATGCGACGCAGCGCCGTGCGATAGGTGGGGATATTCCAGCCATGCGCCTGTGCCGTTAACTTCATGCGCTCATAGCACTTGAAGAGCGCCGGCGCTTCCACCCGCAGGTAATCCGCCAGCAGAAAATCCCAGGCCGCTTCGTCGTACTCGGCCTTTTTCACGTCGCTCTGCTTGCCCGCCCGCTTATCCAGCATCACCGGTGCCCAGTCCTTGCGATCGTGAACCTGTGCGCTGTAATACCGGTCCCGCAGGGTGGTGGCATTAATGCCCAGCTGGTTGGCAACGGATTTGAAAGCGGTTTGCACACTGATATTGGCGTCAATCAGCTCGGCCGCCATCACGACGGCGCGCAGCCAGGTCTGAGCGCGCTGACGCTGCGCGTCGGTTGCCCGTTCCCAGCGCTGCCACAGTTGCAGGCGATCGTGTTCGGCGGCAGTTGGCAGCTGCGGTCTGGCGATTTCAATCGTGCCGACGCTAGTTTCCACCTGACCGCGTGAAAGCAATAAAGCCGCTCGAGCCTCTACTGGTAAGCTACCCACATGATATTCAATGGCTTTACCTCCCTTGATTCCCTGCCTAGCTCGTGATATCCACCCTTCATTCTTGGCCCTAAGCACTACTCCCGGTGCCGTTTGAGGAATACCGGGCAAACCTTTACATTCTTTTGGCGACAACCATAAATCCATGACTTCCTCACCATTAATAACGACTTGGCCAGATTTCTTGAGGAGTTAACCCCAGGGCTTTTGCAATGATTAACTCGCCTTTAGGCCATTTTCTATCCAATGCATTTGCTAGGGTTGTCGATTTGTATCCCGACCTTCTAGATAACTGACTCAACGACATTTTTTTCATTTTCAATGCTGCAATGACCTGCGCCCTATGCCAGTCACCTTGAGTTTTCAGTAGTGTCATTTTCCAAAAACCACTCTTTACGATAAAATTGAAAGTTGGTTGATTAAGTAAATCACTTATCTTAGTTAACCAGCTATTCAGTATGTTATTTACTGAAAACAATTCTGTAAAGTAACTTTTTAGTAATTGGCGCCAATTTGCCATTAAACTGATGATATAAAAGGGTAATTAAATTGAAAACCAACTCAACAGAAAGTAGCATTTATGAAAAAGATAGTTTGTGGTTGTCGGCGGAGGAATTGAAAGGGGTGGGGACGCTTCCAACAAGTGTGGCTGGGGTGCATCTTCGGGCAAGAAACCAGTCATGGGATAAGCGCAAAAAAGAAGGCGTAAAAGGGGGCAAGGCTGTTGAGTACAATGTACATACAATCCCCGAACCTGACCTTACAGAGGTTTTGCGACACCTTGGAGTCCCTCATGATCATGATACCAAGGCCAATCACTTCGTAGGGATGCCCGGCGATCTTGGGAAAACGTATTGGAATACCATCTTTGCTTTCATGACTGCGGAGCAGCAGCGTAGGGCATTGGAAATATTCAACACGGGGGGGCTAAAAGCTCTTATGCCACTGGTGCTAGAAACATCAGAATCAACTACCCAAGAGAGTGTGCTCAGAAGTGATTCACCTGGACGAGACAATGCGGCGGAGTCTACTCGAGAACAAGAAGAACAAACTCCGCTAAAGCACAAGGATGCAGGCTGACACTTGATGCTTGGCCTGCTATGTTTGGTTTATTTTGAAAACGGTAGGCATTGCTTGAAAAGGGTTTTAAGAAACTCGAAGGTACTATAGTACAAAATTTATAATTCGCATCTTAAGTGTCAAATCCTCCAGAGTCGTTGGTTTTTTCGTAAGTTTTAGCTTTTATGGGTAACCTCACTTCTTACCGAACTACCCTTCAATAACTATCTATAAATACTAGGGTAATTTCACCAACTACCGGCAGATTTCACCTTCTTTCACTACTTTCTTGGTTTCGTAAGTTCATTGTCACATCTCAACGGTGCCGATCTTCTCGTATTTACCCGGATTCTTATCCAGATCTTCCTTGGTCAGCAGGGTTGCCGCCATGGAGCCGAAAGACACCGAACCCAGCACTGCCGCTGCAATAATCATCTTCAATGATTTCATGACACTAACCTCTCAATGGATAATTTATCTGTTATGAAAGCCGTCCAGGATCCATGCGTAGTACCGCAGGCTGCCGCGACATCCTCAGGCCTCGTTGCTTTCCCTGACGAGGCCTGTTTCCCAGAGACGAAACGCCAAAATGAAAATCGCCGCACGCGGTCTTTTCATTTTGCAGCCAACGCATTGACTCACTAAGTATTGAACAGCTTTGTCTTTTATCCACCCGGCGGCGTTTTTTTTCGCGCTCTATCGTGCGTTTTCCCGCTGCATTCAATGTGCTGCAATAAACGCTTCGATCATCGTCACAAATTCATCGGGATGAGAGATAAACGGCGCATGGGCGGCTTTGGCCACGATCTGCGACGTGGAGTTCGGCCAGGCGGCGTCGAGCAGCTCGGCGACCTTGCGCGGCACCAGCCCGTCCAGATAGCCGTAGATCCGCAGCAGCGGCAGATTCAACTCCGCCAGCGGCGCGCGCAGATCGGCGGTGCGCAGGATCTCCAGCCCGCCGTTCAGTACCTCGACGCTCGGCGTCGGTTGGTTGAGCACCACCGCTTTCAGCTGGCGCGCATCCTGACGCGCGCTCTCGGTGCCCAGCGTCTGCAGCGCCAGAAAACGCTCGACGGTACGCTGGAAATCCAGGCTTAGCTGGTGCTGGAAACCGCTCAGCACGTCCGGACGGATCCCCGGCCACGCATTGCGGGCGGCAAAGCACGGCGAAGAGGCCACGGTGATGAGCCCGCTGACCCGCTGCGGCTGCATCAGCGCCGCCTGGCTGGCCACCAGTCCGCCGAGCGACCAGCCGAGCCACCAGGCCTGCGGCGGGGCGGCCGCCAGCACGATTTCCGTCATCTGCTCCAGCGACAGGGCGCCGAACCCCTGGCTGCGGCCGTACCCCGGCAGATCGACCAGGTGCAGGCGAAAATGCGGCGTCAGCCGCGCCTGAATGCAACGCCACACTTCGGCGTTCAATCCCCAGCCGTGCAGCAGCACAAGATCGCGTTCGCCTTCGCCTATTGTTTGCCAGTACAGCGCTGTCATTGGTTATTGTCCTTTCATGCTTACCCGTCTCGGAGACGCTATGCTATCAATCCGCAGCCGCTGTTGGCTATGCCGACAACCGTTGAGTCTGATGCGTCATGGCATCTGCAGTTGCTGCCTGCGCCATCTGCCGGCTCACCCGCCGTGTTGCCCGCGCTGCGGATTGCCCGCCGGGAAGGCGCGAACGCCCTGCGGCCGCTGCCTGCAACGGCCGCCGCCCTGGCAACGGCTGGTGTTCGTCGGCGACTACGCTGCGCCCCTCAGCCAACTGGTAAAAAGGTTCAAGTTCCACCGCGCGCCCGAGCTGGCGCCGACGCTGGCGCGCCTGATGCTGTTGCGGTGGCAGCAGGCGCGCAGAGAGCAGTATCTGAACAGACCCGACCTGATTTTAGCGGTACCCTTGCATGCATCACGCTGCTGGCGCCGTGGCTATAACCAGAGCGATCTGCTGGCGCGGCCGCTGGCGCGCTGGCTGGGCTGCGCCTATCAGCCCGCCGCCTTGCGCCGGGTGCGCAAAACCGCCCTGCAACAGCGGCTGAGCGCCTCTGCCCGCAGACGCAATCTGCAGCGCGCGTTCGCCTGTACCGTGCCGGTCGCCGGCCGGCATATCGCCTTGGTGGATGACGTGGTGACCACCGGCAGCACCGTCGCGGCGATCGCGACGCTGCTGCGGCGGCAAGGCGCCGCCTCGGTGCAGATATGGTGCGTTTGCCGCACGTTGTAGTGCCACGGCAATGGGCGTATTATAACCGACTATAGAAGTCAACTATTGAGCTAATGCTATGATCCGTATAACAGATGCTGCACAGGAACACTTTGCCAAACTGCTGGCAAATCAAGAAGAAGGCACCCAAATCCGCGTATTCGTGATCAACCCGGGCACGCCGACGGCCGAATGCGGTGTCTCTTATTGCCCGCCGGACGCGGTAGAAGCGACGGATACCGAACTGAAGTTCGACAAACTGTCCGCCTATGTCGATGAGCTGAGCGCGCCGTATCTGGAAGACGCCGAAATCGACTTCGTGACCGACCAGCTGGGTTCTCAGCTGACGCTGAAGGCGCCGAACGCCAAGATGCGCAAGGTCGATGACGACGCGCCGCTGATGGAGCGCGTGGAGTACGTGCTGCAGTCGCAGATCAACCCACAGCTGGCGGGCCACGGCGGCCGCGTAACGCTGATGGAGATCACCGACGACAACATGGCTATTCTGCAGTTCGGCGGCGGTTGCAACGGCTGTTCGATGGTCGACGTCACGCTGAAAGAAGGCATCGAGAAAGAGCTGCTGCAGAAATTCCCGGAGCTGAAGGGCGTGCGTGACCTGACCGAGCACCAGCGCGGCGAGCACTCCTACTACTGATACCCTTCTTACTTGAAGTTGCAGCGTTGTTGGCCGCATGCGCGCACCCCAGTCACTTACTTAAGTAAGCTCCTGGGGATTTACGCACTTGCCGCCTAGCTGCAACTCCAATTAATTCGGGTATCCGTCATTTGGATGGGACTAAAGTTCTCGTCCTTTGACCTAATACAACGACACCTCATCGTCACCCCACCGACACCTTGCGTCGGCGCTTGTCCAAATCCTTCAGCAGCCGGTTTATCCGCGGGTCGGCGAACATCTCCTCCAGCGTCCGGGTCAGCTTGCGCCGCCAGTTAGGGTACTGATCGCTGGTGCCGGGAATGTTGACCGGATCCGCCATATCCAGCCAGTCTTCCGGCTGCAGGCCGAGCAAGGCGCTGGCGCTGTCGGCGACATAACGCTGCAGGCCGCGGTTGAGCAGCGGGCTCATACCGAGCAGCGCCGCCTTCTTGCCCACCTTCTGCGGCACGCAGCCATAGCGATGCAATCCGTCCAGCAATCCCTGCTTGGCGCGTTCCCGATCGGCGAACAGCGCCCGCAGGATTTCCGCGTCCGGGTAAAGACCCAGCCGGTTGCCGAGCGTCAGGTCGTCGCTTTGCCAGTAGCCGCGCAGCGTCGGCAGATCGTGGGTGGTGATGGTCGCCATCGCCTGCACCGGATAGGCCTGCGGCGCGCGGAAATGGTGTTCGCCGTCGCTTTCGAAATAGAGCACTTTGTAGGAATAGACGCCGCTGTCGCGCAGCTTGCCGACGATTTCCACCGGCACCGTGCCGAGATCCTCACCGATCACCATGCAGCGGTGGCGCTGGCTTTCCAGCGCCAGCACCGCCAGCAGATCGTCCACCGGGTATTTGACGTAGGCGCCGCGATCGGCGGTTTCGCCATACGGGATCCACCACAGCCGCAACAGCGCCATGACGTGATCGATGCGCAGCGCGCCGCAGCTGGTCATGTTGGCGCGCAAAAGATCGATGAACGGCTGATACCCGCGCGCCGCCATCACGTGCGGATCCATCGGCGGCAGGCCCCAGTTTTGCCCCAGCGGCCCCAGAATATCCGGCGGCGCCCCGACCGACGCTTTCAGGCAGTACAGCTCACGGTCACACCAGGTTTCCGCCCCGCCTTCCGCCACCCCGACCGCCAGATCGCGATACAGGCCAATCGGCATCCGCTGCTGTTGACTCTGGTCAAAACACTGCGCGAACTGCGTGCCCGCCAGCCATTGCAGCCACAGGTAGAAGCGAACCGCGTCCTGATGTTCAGCGCAGAACTGCCGCACCGCTTCGCTCTGCCCCTGCCGATAACGTTCGGGCCAGGCCGGCCAGCCCCACTGGCTGGCGTCTTTGGCCGCCAGATGGGCGTGCAGCGCATCAAACGCCGCCTGCTGATACAGGCTGTCGCCGCCCTCAGCCACAAACAGCTCGAACGCCTGACGCTGCGCGTCGTTCGGCTGGCGCGCCTGAAACAGCGGGAACGCCAGCTTCAGCGCCGCCAGCTTCAGCTGCATCACGGCGGTGTAATCCACCCACTCCGCGGCGCGCGCCCTGGCCAGCTGCTTCTGCGTCGCCGGCTTCTGCCACCAGCGCTGCGCCGCGTCGCTGCGCTGGAAATCCTCCACCGCGTTGACGTCGATATACGCCAGATTCAGCCAGCGGCGCGACGAGGGGCTGTAGGGGCTGGCGCTCTCCGGGTTGGCCGGATACAGCGCATGGATCGGATTGAGGCCGACGAAGGCGCCGCCGCGTTCCCCCACCTGCTCCACCATCAGGCGCAGATCGCCGAAATCGCCGATGCCCCAGTTGCGATCGGAACGCAGCGTATACAGCTGAACGCAGGCGCCCCACAGTTTTTTGCCGGTCAGCAAGGCGTCCGGCTCGAAGCAGCGCCTCGGCGCGACGATCACGCGGCATGACCACTGCCGCACGCCCTGGCTCAGCGTCAATTGATGGTAGCCCGCCGGCAGATCGCCGGGCAACGTCAGGGTCTTGCGCGCGCCGACGCGCCCCTGCAGGCATTCGCCGTCTTCACGCTGCAGCGCCCACAGGTACTCGCCTTCACCCGCCGGGGTCAACGCCAGCGGCGCGCCCTGATAGAACACCTTGACCGCCGGTAACGGCGACGCCGCGTCGTCCTGCGCGGCATCGGCCCGATTCATGGCCGCCAACAGCTTGCGCTTGGTCTCCGGTTCAATCGCCTGCCGCTTGCCGTGGGCATTGATGAAATCGGCAGCGATCCCCGCCTGCGCTGCCGCCTGATCGATACGCTTGCGATCCATTCGCTCTCCTTAACGTTTGGCTTGCCAGATGCGCTGCTGATAATCGCGGATCGAGCGATCCGAGCTGAACATGCCGACGCGCGCGGTGTTAAGGATAGCCCGCCGCGTCCACTCGTCCCGATCGCGATACAGTTCATCGACCCGGCGCTGCGCCTGGCAGTACGAGGCAAAGTCCGCCAGCACCAAGTAGGGATCGCCGCCTTCCAGCAGGCTGTGCAGCATCATGTCGAACGCGTGCTTGTCGCCGTGGCTGAAGGCGCCGCTCGCCAGCTCGTCCAGAATCGCCTTCAGGTGCTTGTCTTTCTTGCGGTAGCTGAGCGGATCGTAACCCTTCGCCACTATCGCCTTCACCTGCTCCACGGTATTGCCGAAGATAAAGATATTGTCTTCGCCCACCTGCTCGGCGATTTCGACGTTGGCGCCATCCAGCGTGCCGACCGTCAGCGCGCCGTTCAACGCCAGCTTCATGTTGCCGGTGCCGGAGGCCTCTTTGCCGGCGGTGGAGATCTGTTCGGAGATATCCGCCGCCGGGATCATCAGTTCGGCCACCGAGACGCGGTAGTCAGGGATGAACGCCACTTTCAGGCGATCTTTCACCAACGGATCGTTGTTGATCTTCTCGGCCGCCTGATTGATGGCGTAGATGATGTTCTTCGCCAGGTAGTAGCCCGGCGCCGCCTTGGCGCCGAACAGGAAGACGCGCGGCACGATGTCCAGGTTGGGGTTGTCGCGCAGCTGGCGATACAGCGACAGGATGTGCAGCAGGTTCAGGTGCTGGCGTTTGTACTCGTGCAGGCGTTTGATCTGCACGTCGAAGATCGCGTCCGGGTCGAGCTTCAACCCCATCACGCCGTGCACGTAATGGGCCAGCGCCACCTTGTTGTCGCGTTTGATCTGCTGATAACGCTGGCGGAACGCCGCGTCGTCGGCGAATTTTTCCAGCCCGCGCAGCGCGTCGAGATCGCTCGCCCACTCCACCTTCAGCGTCTCGTCGATCAGGCCCGACAGCGCCGGGTTGCACTGTTTCAGCCAGCGGCGCGGCGTGATGCCGTTGGTGACGTTATGGAATTTGTTCGGCCACAGCTGGTGATATTCCGGGAACAGATCTTTCACCACCAGATCCGAGTGCAGCTGCGCTACGCCGTTGACTGCAAAGCCGCTGACCACGCACAGGTTGGCCATGCGCACCTGCTTGTTGTGGTGCACCGCCAGTTTGGCCCACACCGCCTCGTCGCCCGGCCAATGCTTATCCACCAATTTTTTAAACCTGGCGTTGATTTGTTTGATGATGGAGAAATGGCGCGGCAGCAGGCTGCGCACCAATTTTTCATCCCAGCATTCCAGCGCTTCCGGCATCAGGGTGTGGTTGGTATAGGCGAAGGTGTTGCTGGTGATCGCCCAGGCCGCCTCCCACTCCAACTGGTGTTCGTCCAGCAGAATGCGCAGCATTTCCGGAATGGCGATGGTCGGGTGGGTGTCGTTCAGCTGGATCACTTCGTACTTCGGCAGCTCTTCAATCTTGCGGCCGGCCTGATGGTGCTTGCGCAAAATGTCCGCCACCGAGCAGGCGCACTGGAAATACTGCTGCATCAGGCGCAGGCGCTTGCCGGCCTGATGGTTATCGTTCGGGTAGAGCACCTTGGTCAGCTTGTCGGCTTCTACGCCCTGCTTCTCCGCCTGCAGGAATTTGCCGTCGTTGAAATCGCTCAGGTTGAACGGATGCTGATGGGTCGCCTGCCACAGGCGCAGCGGCTGCGCCACGCCGTTGCGATACCCCAGCACCGGCAGATCCCAGGCTTCGCCGCGCAGGGTGAAGGCGGGGCGCCACAGTTCGCGGCCGTCGGCCTGCTTTTCCAGCTTGCCGCCGATGCCCACGTCCACCGCCAGCGCGGCGTTGTGGCGGAACCACGGGTAGCTCTCGCGCTGCCAGTTATCCGGCGCCTCTTGCTGTTGCCCTTCGCGGAACGACTGGCGGAACAGCCCGTACTGGTAATTCAGCCCATAGCCGGTGGCCGGTTGTTCCACCGTCGCCATCGAGTCGAGGAAACAGGCCGCCAGCCGCCCCAACCCGCCGTTGCCCAGCGCCGGATCGGTTTCCTGCTCCAGCAGATCCGCCAGCTTGACGTTCTGCTCGGCCAGCGCCTGCTCGACGGTGTCGTACCAGCCCAGGTTGATCAGGTTGTTCGCCGTCAGCCGGCCGATCAGAAACTCCATCGAGATGTAGTTCACGTGGCGCAGCGGTTTGGCGCTTTTGCGCGGCGCCGGCTGCGCGGCCAACTGCTCGGCCAGCGCCGCACTGACGGCTTCCCACCATTGATGTTGCGTCATCTGCTGTGCGGAACTGAGGCCGAACCGTTGCCACTGACGGGCGAGCGCCGCCAGAAAAGCATCCTTCTTGAGCGTAGGCTGTGACATAAGGAAAACTCTCTATCCAGTAAGTGGGTCAAATTGCCGCTATCGTGCCGGTGAGAAAGCCTGACGGCATCATCCCGCCTGGGGATTAGCTGGGGAGGAGGATTGGGGCGTAGCTGGAATTGTGATCTCAGGCACTGTTTGACTCCCTTGCAACGATGCAAAAAAGCCCGCCAACGCGTGCGGCGAGCACTGAGAACGTTAACCATGACGTTAGCACAAGTATTCGCGCTGCTGAAGTTTTGTCCATGGCCGGAAATGCGATCCGCCGCCGCATCGCCGCGCGCCGGCGCCAAACGTAAAAAAGTGTGATCGATAGCAACTTAACTCCAAGCCGATGCGGAAGCTTGTTGCAATACGTTTAGGGTTGGCAGAAGTTAGGGGGAGCTATTAATTACGAACCATAAAATAATTAGCGCCACTCCAATCCCGGCGGGAACCGCGATTTATACCCTGGAATACTATGCTGATCCCATCAAAACTGAGCCGCCCGGTACGGCTGCAAAATACCGTGATCCGCGATCGCCTGCTGGCCAAACTGGCCAGCGCGGGCAACTATCGTCTGACACTGGTCAATTGCCCGGCGGGATACGGGAAAACCACGCTGATCGCTCAATGGGCGGCCGGCAAGGCCGATCTGGGCTGGTATTCCCTGGATGAGAGCGACAACCAGCCGGAGCGCTTCGCCAGCTACCTGATCGCCGCGCTGCAGCAGGCCAGCGGCGGCCGCTGCGTCAAGAGCGAGGCGCTGAGCCAGAAACACCAGTACGCCAGCCTGTCGGCGCTGTTTGCCCAGCTGTTTATCGAGCTGGCCGACTGGCATCAACCGCTGTACCTGGTGATCGACGACTATCACCTGATCACCAACGACGCCATTCACGAAGCCATGCGCTTTTTCCTGCGCCATCAGCCGGAAAACCTGACGCTGATCCTGCTCTCGCGCACCTTGCCGCCGCTCGGCATCGCCAACCTGCGGGTGCGCGATCAGCTGTTGGAAATGGGCACGCAACAGTTGGCGTTCACCCACCAGGAGGCCAAACAGTTCTTCGATTGCCGTCTGGCGGCGCCAATGGAACAGCAGGACAGCAGCCGCCTGTGCGACGAAGTCGAAGGCTGGGCCACCGCGCTGCAGCTGATCGCGCTGTCGGCCCGCCAATCCGCCTCCTCAGCTCAGCTGTCGGCCAAACGGCTGGCGGGGCTGAACGCCAGTCACCTGTCCGACTATCTGGTGGACGAAGTGCTGGACCACGTCGATGCCGATGCGCGCGCTTTCCTGCTGCGCTGTTCGGTGCTGCGCTCGATGAACGACGCGCTGATCGTGCGGCTGACCGGCGAAGACAACGGCCAGCAACGGCTGGAGGAACTGGAACGCCAGGGGCTGTTTATCCACCGCATGGACGACACCGGCGAATGGTTCAACTTCCATCCGCTGTTCGCCTCTTTCCTGCGCCAGCGTTGCCAGTGGGAACTGGCGCTGGAGCTGCCGGGGCTGCACCGCGCCGCCGCCGAGGGCTGGCTGGCGCTGGGGTATCCGGCGGAGGCCATTCACCACGCGTTGGCGGCCAGCGACGTCAGCATGCTGCGCGATATCCTGCTGCAACACGCCTGGTCGCTGTTCCACCACAGCGAACTGGCCTTGCTGGAGGAGTGCCTCAACGCGCTGCCCTATGAACGCCTGATCCAAAACCCCAAGCTGGCGCTGCTGCAGGCCTGGCTGGCGCAGAGCCAGCACCGCTACAGTGAGGTCAACACCCTGCTGGAGCGCGCCGAGCGCACCATGCGCGAGCAGAAAATCGAGATAGACCAAACGCTGCACGCCGAGTTCGACGCCTTGCGCGCCCAGGTGGCGATCAACGCCGGCAAACCGGAAGAAGCCGAGCGGCTGGCGACCGAAGCGTTGAAATTCCTGCCGCTGTCCAGCTACTACAGCCGCATCGTCGCCACCTCGGTGACCGGCGAAGTGCACCACTGCAAGGGCGAACTGGCGCGCGCGCTGCCGATGATGCAGCAGACCGAGCAGATGGCGCGTCGTCATCAGGCCAACCATTACGCGCTCTGGGCGCTGCTGCAGCAGAGCGAAATCCTTATCGCCCAAGGCTTCCTGCAGGCCGCTTACGAAACCCAGGATAAGGCGTTCGAACTGATCCGCGAGCAGCACCTGGAACAGCTGCCGATGCACGAATTTCTGCTGCGCATCCGCGCCCAGATCCTGTGGTCGTGGTCGCGGTTGGACGAGGCGGAAGACGCGGCGCGCGCCGGGCTGAAAATTCTGGCCAACTACCAACCGCAGCAGCAGCTGCAGTGCATCGCCATGCTGGCCAAATGCTCGCTGGCGCGCGGCGATCTGGACAACGCCAATACCCATCTGCAGCGCTGCGAAACCCTGCTGCACGGCGCCCACTATCATCGCGACTGGCTGACCAACACCGACAAGTCGCGGGTGATCCACTGGCAGATGACCGGCGACACCGCCGCCGCCGCCCAGTGGCTGCGCCACACCGAAAAACCCGGCATGGCGGACAACCACTTCACGCAGGGCCAATGGCGCAACATCGCGCGGGTGCAAATCCTGCTCGGCCAGTATGAAGAGGCCGGCGTGGTGCTGGATGAACTGAACGAAAACGCTCGTCGCCTGCGGCTGGTGAGCGATCTCAACCGCAACCTGCTGCTCAGCAACCAGCTCTACTGGCTGCTGGAGCGCAAGGGCGAAGCGCAGCAGGCGCTGATCGAAGCGCTGTCGCTGGCTAACCGCACCGGCTTCATCAGCCACTTTGTCATCGAAGGCGAAGCGATGGCGCAACAGCTGCGTCAGCTGATCCAGCTCAACACGCTGCCGGAGCTGGAGCAGCATCGCGCCCAGCGTATCCTGCGCGACATCAACCAGCATCATCGGCACAAGTTCGCGCATTTCGACGAGAACTTCGTCGATAAGCTGCTGACCCACCCGCAGGTGCCGGAACTGATCCGCACCAGCCCGCTCACCCAACGCGAATGGCAGGTGCTGGGGCTGATCTATTCCGGTTACAGCAACGACCAGATCGCCGGCGAGCTGGACGTGGCGGCCACCACCATCAAGACGCACATCCGCAACCTGTATCAGAAACTGGGCGTGGCCCATCGCCAGGAGGCGGTGCAGCAGGCGCAGCAACTGCTGAAGATGATGGGCTACGGCGCGTAAAAACCCTGATATCCCTCTGGTCTTAAACGCCGCAGAGTTGGTTACAATAGCGGCGTCCCCCTATTACGAGGCAGTCAGCAGTATGGAACAGTTCGAAGCGATCAACGTTGAGCAGGCGTACACCCGCTGGAAAGAGGGCAGCGCCGCCCTGGTCGACATCCGCGATCCGCAAAGTTTTGAAGCCGGGCATACGCCGGGCGCCTTTCACCTCACCAACGCCACCCTGTCGGCCTTTATGCAGCAAAACGACTTCGAGCGGCCGGTGATGGTGATGTGCTACCACGGCAACAGCAGCCGCAGCGCGGCGCAGTACCTGCTGCACCAGGGGTTCGACGCGGTCTACAGCATCGACGGCGGTTTCGAGGCCTGGGCCCGCCAGTATCCGCAAGACGTGGAAACCTCTGCCTGATCCCCGCCGCCCGCCGCGCGTCGGCGGGCTTCCCCTTCGTTTTTATGCGCGTTTTCGCGGGTTTTTCGCAGATCCGTTTGCCAGCGCTCAGGATTTCGACGTTATAATCGGCCGTCAGGGTCGCCGGCGAGCAAGCCGCGGCCAAAATCATTCACTTACGACGGAAGAGCAATGGTTAGAGTAATCGCCATATCCAACCCGCGCCTGGCGCTGGCCTTTGTCGACTATATGGCGACCCAGGGCATCCGGCTTGAGCTGCGCAACAGCGGCGAGGCGGCGGAAATCTGGCTGGCCGACGACGGTCACCTCGAGCAGGTGCAACACGAGCTGCAGCAGTTTCTGGCCGATCCGCTCAACCGCCGTTATCAGGCCGCCAGTTGGCAGACCGGCCATACCGACGCCGGCCTGCATTATCAGAGCGAATCCTACCTGCACACCCTGCGCAGCAAGGCCGGTCCGCTGACGCTCGGCGTGATGGTGCTGTGCATCGCGGTCTATATTCTGATGCAGGCGCTGGGCGACGATACCGTGATGTACTGGCTCTCCTGGCCGCAGGACAGCAGCCAATACACCCAGCTGTGGCGCTGGATCAGCCATGCGTTCCTGCATTTCTCCCTGCTGCATATCCTGTTTAACCTGATGTGGTGGTGGTATCTCGGCGGCCAGATGGAAAAACGCCTCGGCGCCGGCAAGCTGTTCGTGCTGGCGGTGGTGTCGGCCTTCTTCAGCGGCTGGGCGCAATCGCTGTTCAGCGGCGCGCTGTTTGGCGGGCTGTCGGGCGTGGTCTATGCGCTGATGGGCTATGTGTGGCTGTCGGGCGAACGGGCGCCGGAGCGCGGCCTGATGCTGCCGCGCGGCCTGATGGTGTTCTCGGTGTTGTGGCTGGTGGCCGGATATTTCGATATTTTAGGAATGTCGATCGCCAACGCGGCACACGTAGCCGGTTTAGTGTTAGGGTTATTGATGGCATTTTGGGATACGCGTCATCGCGCACACAACGAACAATAACAGCCGGGAGCTATGTCCAGCGGGCATAGCGGGCGTTTTAGGGGATTATCGTGAAGCAAACACAGCGTCATGACGCAATTATCGAGCTGGTGCGCCTGCAGGGTTACGTCAGCACGGAAGAGCTGGTCGAACATTTTGACGTCAGCCCGCAAACGATTCGCCGCGATTTGAATGACCTGGCCGACCAGAACAAGATCCAGCGTCACCACGGCGGCGCGGCGCTGCCTTCCAGCTCGGTCAACGCTGCCTATAACGATCGCAAGGTGATGTGGTCGGAAGAGAAGGCCCGCATCGCGCAGCGCGTCGCCAGCCAGATCCCGGACGGCGCCACGCTGTTCATCGATATCGGCACCACGCCGGAAGCGGTGGCCCATGCACTGATGAACCACAAGAACCTGCGCGTGGTCACCAACAACCTTAACGTCGCCACCCTGTTGACCGCCAAGGAAGACTTCCGCCTGATCCTGGCCGGCGGCGAAGTGCGCACACGCGACGGCGGCATCATGGGCGAGGCCACCCTGGACTTCATCTCCCAATTCCGTCTCGATTACGGCATTCTCGGCATCAGCGGCATCGATATGGACGGCTCGCTGCTCGAATTCGACTATCACGAAGTGCGCACCAAACGCGCGATTATCGAAAATTCCCGCTGCGTGATGCTGGTCACCGACCATTCCAAATTCGGCCGCAACGCCATGGTCAACCTGGGCAACATGAACCTGATCGACTACCTGTTTACCGACCAACTGCCGCCGCCGAGCGTGATGAAAATCATCGAACAGTACGACGTGCAGCTGGAGTTGTGCTGATTCGGCCTTAACCTGCGGGGCGCGCCGCCGCCCCGTTTCATACCTTCAGGCTCCCCTCATCGACAGCCGTTTGCGCGCCCGCGCCATATCCATACTGCTTGTGTGACTATCATCACCAAACTGTTACCTCTATCACGCCTAAATGTTTTTGTTTGGTTAACTCTTGGCTTGCCTGTTGGTTTTTGATTACAATCATGAGCGAAAACGAACATGAAAGAGCTATTTCGAACATCTGGAGGAAGATGACGTGGAAACCAAAGACTTGATCGTTATCGGTGGCGGCATCAACGGTGCCGGCATCGCGGCGGATGCTGCCGGGCGCGGGCTGTCGGTACTGCTACTGGAAGCGCAAGACTTGGCCTGTGCTACGTCTTCCGCCAGTTCCAAACTGATCCACGGTGGCCTGCGCTACCTGGAACACTACGAATTCCGTCTGGTGAGCGAAGCGCTGGCCGAACGTGAAGTGCTGCTGAAGCTGGCGCCGCACATCGCGTTCCCGATGCGTTTCCGCCTGCCGCACCAGCCGCACCTGCGTCCGGCCTGGATGATCCGTATCGGCCTGTTCCTGTACGATCACCTGGGCAAACGCACCAGCCTGCCGGGCAGTAAGGGTTTGCGCTTTGGACCAGAGTCGGTGCTGAAGCCTGAATTGAAGCGCGGTTTCGAATATTCCGACTGCTGGGTCGACGATGCTCGCCTGGTGGTGCTGAACGCGCAGGAAGTGGAAAAACGCGGCGGCGAAGTGCGCACCCGCACCAAAGTGACCCGCGCATGGCGTGAAAACGGCCTGTGGATGGTGGAAGCGGTCGATATCGACAGCGGCAAAACCTTCACCTGGCGCGCCAAAGGCCTGGTGAACGCCACCGGCCCGTGGGTGAAAAACTTCTTCGACGACGGCCTGAAGCTCAAATCACCTTACGGCATCCGCCTGATCAAAGGCAGCCACATCGTGGTGCCGCGCGTGCACGATCAGCCGCAGTCTTACATTCTGCAGAACGAAGACCACCGCATCGTGTTCGTGATCCCGTGGAATGACGAGTTCTCCATCATCGGCACCACCGACGTGGAGTACAAAGGCGATCCGAAAGACGTGAAAATCGACGAGAACGAAATCGCTTATCTGCTGAAAGTGTACAACGATCACTTCAAGAAGCAGCTGGGCCGCGACGACATCGTCTGGACTTACTCCGGCGTGCGTCCGCTGTGCGACGACGAATCCGATTCACCGCAGGCGATCACCCGCGATTACACGCTGGACGTGCACGATGAGCAGGGCAAAGCGCCGCTGCTGTCGGTCTTCGGCGGCAAGCTGACCACCTACCGCAAGCTGGCCGAACATGCGATGGAAAAACTGGCCCACTACTACCCAGGCTGCGGCCCGGCGTGGACCAAAAACGCCACGCTGCCGGGCGGTGACATCGACGGCGATCGCGATGGCTACGCGGCCAAACTGCGCCGTGCGCACGGCTGGCTGCCGGAAGCCCTGGCGCGCCGCTATGCCCGCACCTACGGCAGCCAGAGCGAGCTGATCTTGGCCGGCGCCAACGGCCTCGCCGATCTGGGCGAAGATTTCGGCCACGGTCTGTATGAAGCCGAGCTGCGTTACCTGACCGAGAAAGAGTGGGTCGTAGAGCTGGACGACGCCATCTGGCGCCGCACCAAGCTGGGCATGTGGCTGGACGAGGCGCAGCAGGCGCGAGTGAAAGCCTGGCTGGCGGAACACGCGAAAACGAAAGCGCTGTCTCTGGCTTCCTGAGCTGCAGCGTAACGACAAAGGGCCGGTTATCCGGCCCTTTGCTTTTTTCCTCTCCCGCTTTACAGCTTCACCGGCTTAATGTGCCAAATTTCATCCGCATATTCCTGAATGGTGCGATCGGATGAGAAGTAGCCCATATTGGCGATATTCAGCACCGCGCGCCGCGTCCACTCGTCCTGATTGAGATACACCTCGTCCACCTTGTCCTGCGTGTCCACATAGCTGCGGTAATCCGCCAACAGCTGATAGTGATCGCCGAGGTTGACCAGCGAGTCGAACAAATTGCCATAGCGTTTCGGCTCTTCCGGGCTGAACACCCCGGTGGCGATCTGCGTCAGCGCCTGATGCAGCTCCGGGTCTTGCTCATAGTACTGGCGCGGGTTGTAACCGTTGCGGCGCAGTTCCTCAACCTGCTCGGCGGTATTGCCGAAAATAAAGATATTCTCCTCCCCCACGTGCTCGCGCATCTCGACGTTGGCGCCGTCCAGCGTGCCGATGGTCAGCGCGCCGTTCAGCGCGAACTTCATGTTGCTGGTGCCCGAGGCCTCGGTGCCCGCCAGCGAGATCTGTTCCGACAGATCCGCCGCCGGGATAATGATCTGCGCCAGGCTGACGCCGTAGTTCGGAATGAACACCACCTTCAGTTGGGTATGCACGCGCGGATCGTTGTTGATCACTTTGGCCACGTCGTTGATCAGACGGATGATCTGCTTGGCGGCATAGTAGGCAGAGGCCGCCTTGCCGGCGAAGATCACCACCCGCGGCACGCGCTCGATGTCAGGGTCAGCCAGCAAACGGTTATACAGCGTGATGACATGCAGCACGTTGAGCAGTTGCCGTTTGTACTCGTGGATACGCTTGATTTGCACATCGAACAACGCATCCGGGTTGACCACCACGTTGAGCGTTTTGGCGATATACAGCGCCAACCGCTCCTTGTTCTGCCGTTTGGCGCGCTGCACCGCCTGCAGGAAGCTCGGGTAATCGACGTTGGCTTTGATCTCGCTCAGTTGGCTGAGATCGGTGCGCCAGGTTTGGCCGATGCAGTCGTCCAGCACCGCCGCCAGCGGCGGGTTGGCCAGCGCCAGCCAACGGCGCGGCGTCACCCCGTTGGTTTTGTTGCAGAAACGAGTCGGGAACAGCCGGGCGAAGTCGGCGAACAGCGACTGCACCATCAGTTCGGAATGCAGGGCGGAAACGCCGTTGACCTTGTGGCTGGCCACCACCGCCAGCCACGCCATGCGCACCCGGCGGCCGTTGGTTTCGTCGATGATCGAGACCCGCGCCAGCAGGTCGTTGTCGTCCGGCGCCACTTCCTGCACCATCTTGAGGAAGTGATCGTTGATTTCGAAAATCAGCTGCAGATGGCGCGGCAAGATGCGGCCTATCATGTCCAGCGGCCAGGTCTCCAGGGCCTCGCTCATCAGCGTGTGGTTGGTGTAAGAGAACACCTGCTCCACCACTTCCCAGGCATCGAGCCACTTGAATTTGTGCTCGTCGATCAGCCGGTGCATCAGCTCGGGGATCGACAATACCGGGTGGGTGTCGTTGAGGTGAATGGCGATCTTGTCCGCCAGGTTGTCGAAGGTTTTGTGCATCAGCCAATGGCGGTTAAGAATATCCTGCACCGTGGCCGACACCAGGAAATACTCCTGCCGCAGCCGCAGCTCGCGTCCGGAGGAGGTCGAATCGTCCGGATAGAGCACCCGCGACACGTTCTCCGAGTGGTTTTTGTCTTCCACCGCCGCGAAGTAATCGCCCTGGTTGAACTTGCCGAGGTTGATCTCATTACTGGCCTGCGCGCCCCACAACCGCAGCGTGTTGGTGGCGTCGGTGTCAAAACCGGGGATCACCTGATCGTAGGCGATGGCCACGACCTCTTCGGTCTCCAGCCAGCGCGCCTTGGCCCCCTCCTGCTGCACGCGGCCGCCGAAGCGCACCTTGTAGCGGGTGTTATGGCGCGGAAACTCCCATGGATTGCCGTACTCCAGCCAGTAGTCCGGCGACTCCATCTGTTGGCCGTTGACGATGTTCTGCTTGAACATGCCGTATTCATAGCGAATGCCGTAGCCGCGCCCCGGCAGCGCCAGCGTCGCCAGCGAGTCGAGGAAACAGGCCGCCAGCCGGCCCAGGCCGCCGTTACCGAGCCCGGGGTCGTTTTCTTCCTCCAGCAGCTCCGCCAGGTTCAGCCCCATCTCGTTCAGCGCGTTGTCGATGTCCTGATAGATGCCCATCGACAGCAGCGCGTTTGACAGGGTGCGGCCGATCAGGAACTCCATCGACAGGTAATACACCTGCCGCACGTCTTGAGACAGCTGGGCGCGGTTGGAACGCAGCCAGCGCTCCACCATGCGATCGCGCACCGCGAACAGCACGGCGTTCAGCCAATCGTGCCGGTTGGCAATCGCCGGATCCTTGCCAACGATAAACATCAGCTTATAGGCGATGGAGTGTTTCAGCGCTTCCACACTGACCGTAGGTGAGGTGTAACTAAACGGTGAAGTCATGGCTTTTTAATCCCTTGTGGGGAGCCCCGCCATTCGCCGCGGAATAGCGGGCTCCGCTGAACATGGACGCGGCACGCCGCGCCCCGACAATCTACCCTTACGGCTGCCCGCCGCGCGTCAACCCGAGACGCGAAACGCGGGCTACAAGCGTTGATAAAGCGATAAATACTCTTTCGCCGCCACCGGCCAGCCGAAGTCCACGCTCATGGCGTGGCGCTGAACGTGGCGCCAGTGTTTCGGCCGGCTCCACAGCACCATGGCGCGGCGGATGGCGTTGCCCAGCGCGACGGCGTCGCAATCGTCGAACACGAATCCGCTGGCGGTGCCGTCGGCCAGGTTCTCCAGCGCGCAGTCCACCACCGTGTCCGCCAGCCCGCCGGTGCGGCGCACCAGCGGCAGCGTGCCGTACTTCAGACCGTAGAGCTGCGTCAGACCGCAGGGCTCGAAGCGGCTCGGCACCAGAATAACGTCGGCGCCGCCGATGATGCGGTGGGAGAAGGATTCGTGATAACCGATCTGCACGCCGACCTGTTCAGGGTAGTCGGCGGCGGCGGCCAGAAACGCCTGTTGCAGCACCGCATCGCCGGCGCCCAGCAGCGCCAGCTGCCCGCCTTGCGCCAGCAGTTCAGGCAATGCCTGCAGCACCAGATCCAGGCCTTTTTGGCTGGTCAATCGGCTCACCACCGCGAACACCGGCAGCGATTCGTCCACCTTCAGCCCCATGGCCTTTTGCAGATGCAGCTTGTTTTTGACCTTGCTTTTCAGATCGTCGGCGTCATAGCGGGCGCTCAGCCGCGGGTCGTGGGCCGGATCCCAAATCTTGTCGTCCACCCCGTTGAGGATGCCGCTCAGCCTGCCCTGCCGCTGCCGCTCCTGCAGCAGCCCCTCCATGCCGTAGCCGAACTCCGGCCGGGTGATCTCGCGCGCATAGGTCGGGCTGACGGCGGTCACGTGGTCGGCATAAAACAGCCCGGCCTTGAGGAACGACATCTGGCCGTAGAACTCCAGGCCATAGACGTTGTAAAACGACGCCGGCAGCCACAGTTCGGTCACGTGATGGGCGGAAAACAGCCCTTGATAGGCCAGGTTATGCACCGTGAACACCGAACGCGCCGGGTGGCCGTTGGCGGCCAGATAGGCGCAGCTAAGACCGGCGTGCCAGTCGTGGGCATGCACCAACTGCGGCCGCCAGTAGCGATCCAGCCCCTTGGCCAGCTCGCAGGCCATCCAGCCCAGCAGCGCAAAGCGGCGGTGGTTGTCGGGGTAGGCGTACATGGACTGATCGTGGTACGGGCTGCCCGGCCGGTCATACAGCCAGGGCGCATCGATGAGATAGATGCCCACGCCATGGTAGGTGCCGTAACGCAGGCCAACCCGGCCGGCGAACGAGTCGATTTCCGCCACCAGCACGGTGTCGGGTATGCCGTTGCGTACGTCAGGGAAAGCGGGCAATAGCACCCGAACATCGGCGCCTTCGGCGATTTGCGCCGCCGGCAGCGCGCCAACCACGTCTGCGAGTCCGCCCGTTTTCAGCAGGGGGAACATTTCAGAACATACGTGTAAGACCTGCATTATCACTCCTGAAAGTCGGCCGAAGGCCTCTGGATAAGAAATAAAGCAGGCTTGCCGCTGTTATGTGTGCCGCGTTGCGCAAGCCATCGAACCGTTCATCGGGCGGCAGGCTATCGTTCTGCCCCCACGTTAACTCACAATTTTGACAACATTTCGCGCGTCACCAGCACGATGCCGCCTTCCGAGCGATAGAAACGCTTGCTGTCCTCATCGGCGTTTTCCCCGATCACCATGCCCTCCGGAATATGGCAGGCGCGGTCGATGATGCAGCGCCGCAGGCGGCAGGAACGGCCGACGTTCACGTCCGGCAACAATACGGTAGAGTCGATGGTGCAGAACGAGTTCACTCGCACGCGCGGGAACAGCACCGAATGCACCACCACCGACCCGGACACGATGCAACCGCCGGACACCAGCGAGTTCATGGTCATGCCATGGCTACCGGAGCGATCCTGCACGAACTTGGCCGGCGGCAGCGGTTCCATGTGGGTGCGGATCGGCCAGGCGCGGTCGTACATGTCCAGCTCCGGTGTCACCGACGCCAGATCGAGATTGGCGCGCCAATAGGCGTCCAACGTGCCCACATCGCGCCAGTACGGCGGCAGATCGGGATTGGACGTCACGCAGGACAAGGTAAACGGATGCGCCCACGCCGCCTGCTGCGCGGTGATTTTCGGGATCAGATCCTTGCCGAAATCGTGGCTGGAGCCGGGGGTCGACATATCCTCTTGCAGCAGCTGGAACAGGTAGGCGGCATTAAAAATATAGATGCCCATGCTGGCCAGCGACATATCCGGGTTGCCCGGCATCGCCGGCGGATCGGCGGGCTTTTCCAGAAACTCGATGATGCGGTCGCTTTCATCCACCTTCATCACGCCGAATTCGCCGGCTTCGCTGCGCGGCACCGGCAGGCAGGCCACGGTGCACTGAGCGCCCTTCTCGACGTGATCGATCAGCATGCGTGAATAATCCATCTTGTAGATGTGATCGCCCGCCAGGATCACCACGTATTCAGCCTCGTAGCGGCGGATGATATCCAGGTTCTGGTACACCGCGTCGGCGGTGCCCTTGTACCAATGCTCGGTGCTGAGGCGCTGCTGGGCCGGCAGCAGATCGACGAACTCGTTCATTTCCTCGTTGAGGAATGACCAGCCGCGTTGAATGTGCTGCACCAGCGTGTGCGACTGGTATTGGGTGATCACGCCGATGCGGCGGATGCCGGAGTTCAGGCAGTTCGACAAGGCGAAATCGATGATGCGGAATTTGCCGCCAAAGTGGACGGCGGGCTTGGCGCGGGTGGAGGTCAAATCTTTCAAACGTGAGCCGCGGCCGCCGGCCAGGATCAGCGCTACGGATTTAATCGGCAACTGGCGCGCCAACATCAGGGGGTCTTTATTTTCAAACCTAACCATAGCGGACTCCTTTTATTATTTCCGTACCAGTACGCAAAGCGAGCGCGCGGCCTGGTGCCAGGCGGGCAATACCGCCCGTGAGTCTTCCTGAGTGAACGGGGCGACAACCTGCCAATCGCCTTCCGGCAATCTCATCTCCGTCGTTTGCGGCGTGGCGTTGACCAGCAGCAGCCAGCGCTGCGACAGCAGGATCTGCATGAGCCGCTCGCCCCGCTCCCACTGCTGCGCGTCGAGCGGCTGGCCTTGCGCGTTCAGCCACTGCACGCTGCCGTCGTCCTGCTGCCACCAGCGGTCCTGCTGCAGCGCGGGGATCTGGCGGCGCAGCGCGATCAGCGCCGCGACGTAATCGGTCAGCGCATCGTCCGCCGTGGCCCAGTCGAGCCAGGTGGTGGCGTTGTCCTGACAATAGGCATTGTTGTTCCCCTGCTGGCTGTGTCCCTGTTCATCGCCGGCCAGCAGCATCGGCGTGCCCTGGGACAGCAACAGCGTGGCGAGCATCGCCCGCTGGCTGGCCCTGCGGCGTTGCACAATGGCGTCGTCGGCGACCAGGCCTTCGACGCCGTGGTTGTTGCTGAAATTGCGATCGCTGCCGTCGCGGTTGCCCTCGCCGTTCGGCTGATTGTGTTTCTCGTTGAAGCTGACCACGTCCTGTAGGGTAAACCCGTCATGGGCGGTCAGCATGTTGACGGTGGCGTAAGGCGCCCGCCCGCGCTGGTTGTACAGATCGCTCGAGGCGGCAAAACGCCGGGCGAACTGGCCGAGCGACACGCCGCTCTGCAGCCAGAAACGGCGCATGTCGTCGCGGTAATGGTCGTTCCATTCGGCGAAGCGGCCGGGGAACGCCCCCACCTGATAACCGCCGGGGCCAATGTCCCAGGGTTCGGCGATCAGCTTGCAGCGCGACAGCAGATCGTCCGCCAGCATCGCCTGGAACAGCGGCGCATCGCGATCGAACCCCGGCGTGCGGCCGAGCACGCTGCCCAGATCGAAACGGAAGCCGTCGACGTGGCACTCCCGCACCCAAAAACGCAGGCAATCCATCACCCAGGCCACGCCCTGCGGCTGATCCAACCGCAGCGTGTTGCCGCAGCCGGTATCGTTGACATAGTCCCCTTCGGGCGTCAGCCAGTAGTAGCTCAGGTTATCGATGCCGCTCAGCGACAGCATCGGCCCGTCCCTGTCCAGCTCGGCGCTGTGGTTAAACACCACATCGAGGATCACTTCGATGCCGGCTTGGTGCAGCGCCTTGACCGCATCGCGGAATTCGTTGAGCGGCGTGGCATCGGTGCTCAGGCTGGCGTAGCGGTTGTCCGGCGCATAAGGCGCCAGCACGTTATAGCCCCAATAGTTGATCAGCCCCAGCCGCTGCAGGCGCGGTTCGGAGGTATGTTGCTGCACCGGCAGCAGTTCCAGCGCGGTGATGCCGAGGCGTTTGAAGTGGGCGATCATCGCCGGGTGCCCCAATGCGGCGAAGCTGCCGCGCAGCGCCGGCGGTATCTGCGGGTGCAGCAGCGTCAGGCCGCGCACGTGGGCTTCGTAAATCACCGTCTGCCCCCAGGGCGTGGCGGGCGGGCGATCGTCCTGCCAGTCGTACCGTTCGTCCACCACCACGCATTTCGGCATCAGCTCCGCGCTGTCGTGCGGGTCCGGCTGCTCGTAACCGCCGTGCAGGTGCGGGTGGTCCGCCACCGGCCCTTCCACCGCGCGCGCGGCCGGATCGAGCGCCAGTTTGTTGGGGTTGAAGCGCTGCCCGTTCGCCGGATCAAACGGGCCATAGACCCGGTAACCGTAACGTTGTCCCGGCTTGCCGCCCGGCAAATAGCCATGCCAGATATCGCCGCTGCGCGCCGGCAGCGGCAGGCGCACTTCGCGCTGCTGGCCGTCGAACAGGCACAACTCCACCCGCTCGGCGTGCGCCGAGTACAGGGTAAAGTTGATGCCTTCGCCGTCGTACTGCGCGCCCAGCGGCGCGGCGAGGCCGGCTGTCAGCTCCGTCATGGCGCCTCCCGCAGCAGATAAATGGTCGCCAGCGGCGGCAACGTTACGCAGATGGAGAAGTCGCGGCCGTGGCTGCCGACCGCTTCGGAAGAAACCCGCCCCTGATTGCCGGCGTTGCTGCCGTGATAGTGGTGCGAATCGGTATTGAGGATCTCGCGGTAGTCACCGGCGCGCGAGAGGCCGATGCGGTAGCGGTAGCGCGGCACCGGGGTAAAGTTGCTGATGGCGATCAACTCATTGCCCTGCGAATCGTAGCGCGCGAAGGCGAACACCGAGTTGTCGTGATCGTCGACCACCAGCCATTCGAAGCCGTCCGGGCGGTAGTCGCGCTCGTACAGCGGCGCCTGCTGGCGGTAGCAGTGGTTCAGATCGCGCACCAGCCGCTGCACGCCGTTATGCCAGTTATCCAGCCCTTCCAGTAAATGCCAGTCAAGGCTGGTATCGAAATTCCACTCGCGCCCTTGCGCGAACTCGCAGCCCATAAACAGCAGCTTTTTGCCCGGATGCGCCCACATAAAGCCGTAATAGGCGCGCAGGTTGGCGAACTTTTGCCAGGCATCGCCCGGCATACGGTCAAGGATCGATTTTTTGCCGTGCACCACTTCATCGTGCGAGATAGGCAACACGAAGTTCTCGGTATAGGCGTACAGCATGCCGAAGGTCATCTGGTTGTGGTGATACTTGCGGTGCACCGGATCGCACTTCATGTAATTGAGCGTGTCGTGCATCCAGCCGAGGTTCCATTTGTAGTGGAACCCCAGGCCGTTGGCGTCCGGCGGCAGGGTGACGCCGGGATAGTCGGTGGACTCCTCCGCCAGCGTCACCGCGCCCGGCTGCGCCTGGCCGATAGTCTGGTTGGTATAACGCAGGAAGGCGATGGCCTCCAGGTTCTCGTTGCCGCCATAGTAATTCGGCACCCACTCGCCGTCGGCGCGGCTGTAATCGCGATAGATCATCGACGCCACCGCATCGACCCGCAGCGCGTCGATGCCGAAACGCTCCAGCCAATACAGCGCGTTGCCCGCCAGGTAGTTGCGCACCTCGTGGCGACCGTAGTTGTAGATCAGCGTATTCCAGTCCTGATGGTAGCCCTCGCGCGGATCGGCGTACTCGTACAGCGCAGTGCCGTCGAAATTCGCCAGGCCGTAGGCGTCGCTCGGGAAGTGCCCCGGCACCCAGTCGAGGATCACGTTGATGCCCGCCTCATGCGCCGCCGCCACAAACGCCCTGAAGTCGGCCGGCGTGCCGAAGCGCCGGGTCGGCGCATACAGCCCCAGCGGCTGATAGCCCCAGCTGCCGTCGAACGGGTGCTCGTTGATCGGCAGCAGCTCGATATGGGTGAATCCCATGTCCTTCACATAGTCGATCAGCTGCACCGCCAGCTCGCCGTAGCTGAGCCAGAAGTGGTTGTCAGTGTGGCGGCGCCATGAGCCGAGATGCACCTCGTAGATGGCGATCGGCTGGTCAAAATCGTTGGCGCGGCGGCGCGCCGGCGTCGACGGCACCACCTCCGGCAGCGGCGCCACCAGCGAGGCGGTGTCCGGGCGCATCTGCGCCTCAAAGGCGTAAGGATCGGCTTTCAGCTGGGTATTGCCGTAGCAATCGACGATTTCATATTTGTACAGCTGGCCGGCCCGCACGCCGGGCAGGAACAGCTCCCAGATGCCGTTTTCACGCCGCAGACGCATCGGATGGCGGCGGCCGTCCCAGAAGTTGAACTCCCCCACCACCGAGACGCGCTGGGCGTTGGGCGCCCAGACCGCAAAACTGACGCCGTCGATGCCATCCAGCGTAACAAGGTGGGCGCCCAGCCGTTCATAGGGACGCAAATGCGTGCCCTCGGCCAATAGCCAACTGTCGATATCCTGCAGCAGCGGGCCAAACCGGTAGGGATCGTCGACAGTCTGTTGGTGATCGCGCCAGCTGACCTGCAGCTGATAGCGGAAAGGATTTTTTCGCCGCGGCACCACGGCGCTGAAGAAACCGCGCGGATCGTCGCAGTTCAGCTGCACCAGCCGCCGGCCGGTTTGCTGTTCTACCAGCCAGACTGCGCCGGCGTCCGGCAGCAGCGCGCGCACCTGCAGACCGTTATCGGTCGCATGCATGCCAAGCAGAGCAAAGGGGTCGGCGTAATGGCCGGAGATGATCTGATCAATCACGTCACGATCGGGAAGTACAGGCATAGTCTTCTTCCTTAGATTAACAGCATGATCTAAGCACGGCTTGTTGGTTATTCCTTGGCCGTTTTGGTCATCATGCAATGCATTCGGACTCTAAAGCGTGATTGCGGTCGGTTATTGACCAATCTTTACTCTGCCGACCTGAATTTCGCTCTTTATGCTTATTTTTTGAAATATTTCAGTCATGGTGAAAAAGTGTTCACCCATGCGTTAAGCATAGCCAATGTCTGTTAAAAACTGCTCGGCATTGGTGAGGAAAATTCTTCATTAAGAAAACTGCCAGCCTGGCGGCGTTTGCATGCAATGACTGACGAGGAGATAGGCGGGATCCCGCCCATTGAAACGAGGCTTGCGATGACGTTGCCCGACGCGGTGCGCGGCGAACAAAAAAGCGGAAAATAAGGCATTAGGGGGCTGAAAGCAGCCAGCCCCCTGGAAGTGCGGGTTTACAGCAGGATGCGCAGCATGCGGCGCAGCGGCTCGGCCGCGCCCCACAGCAGCTGGTCGCCCACGGTGAACGCCGATAGATACTCCGGCCCCATATTCAGCTTGCGCAGACGGCCGACCGGCGTATTCAGCGTGCCGGTCACCGCCGCCGGCGTCAGTTCGCGCATGGTCAGTTCGCGGTCGTTCGGGATCACGCGCACCCAGTCGTTGTGCGTCGCCAGCATCTGCTCGATTTCCGGCAGCGACACGTCTTTTTTCAGCTTCAGGGTGAACGCCTGGCTGTGGCAGCGCAGCGCGCCGACGCGCACGCACAGACCGTCGACCGGGATCACGCTGCCGGTATTCAGAATCTTGTTGGTTTCCGCCTGACCCTTCCACTCTTCACGGCTCTGGCCGTTGTCGAGCTGCTTGTCGATCCACGGGATCAGGCTGCCGGCCAGCGGGACGCCGAAGTTATCGGTCGGCAGTTTGCCGCTGCGCGTGGCTTCGGTCACCTTGCGCTCGATATCCAGGATGGCGGAAGCCGGATCCTGCAGCTCTTTCGCCACGTCGGCATGCAGCATGCCCATTTGGGTCAGCAGTTCGCGCATGTGGCGCGCGCCGCCGCCGGAGGCCGCCTGGTAGGTGGCGACCGACGCCCACTCCACCAGATCGTTGGCGAACAGGCCGCCGAGCGACATCAGCATCAGGCTGACGGTGCAGTTGCCGCCGACGAAGGTTTTGATGCCTTTGTCCAGGCCCTGCTGAATCACCGCGTGGTTGACCGGATCCAGGATGATGATGGCGTCGTCCTGCATGCGCAGCGACGAGGCCGCGTCGATCCAGTAACCCTGCCAACCGCTGGCGCGCAGCTTAGGATAAACTTCGTTGGTATAATCGCCGCCCTGACAGGTAATAATGATATCGAGCGCGCTCAGCGCGTCGATGTCATACGCATCCTGCAGCGTGCCCTGCTGGCCGCCGAAGGCCGGCGCGGCGGAACCGTGCTGCGAGGTGGAGAAAAAGACCGGGCGAATGGCGTCGAAATCGCGCTCTTCCGTCATGCGTTGCATGAGAACCGAGCCGACCATTCCGCGCCAACCGATGAAACCAACGTTTTTCATAATATCTGTGTCCCGCCCGGATAAGGGCTTATGTAGGTGATAACGAGTTGTGTGCAATATCTCCTCACCTTACAAAATGTCGGCGCGGGCGCAAAGTGAATTTATTCGATGGCTGAGGATTTCTCAGCAATCCTTCTTATATACCCGTCGTCTTTCAAACTGCAGCGTTGTTACCTGCACGTAGTTACGTGGCCCATCCGTGGGCCACGCCCCAAGGGGCCGCTGCGAGCAGCGTTCAAATCTGCTCCCGGCAGATTTGTCATACCCCAGTCACTTACTTGAGTAAGCTCCTGGGGA